>JAPUKG010000313.1 GCA_027295775.1 Pseudomonadota bacterium | reverse complement strand
CCTTCCGGTCGAAGGGGAGCATGGAGCCGTCGTCGACACCCACCTCGTGGTCGAGGAGCGCGTTCAGCTTGTGGTTCATCGTGAGCAGCAGGTCGCCGCTGGCCTTCGGGTCCACCGCCAGATTCTGGAGCTCGCCCGGGTCCCGCTTCCGGTCGAAGAGCTCCAGGTCGTTGTCGCGGACCAGCTCCTCCAGGTTCCGCGGGAGGTTGTGCCGCTTCGGTGAGAAGTAGCGCGTGAGCCGGTAACGGCCGTCGAAGACGCTGCGGATGGCGCCGCGCTTCGTGAAGTCCGGGGGCCGGATCTTCGCGCCGTTGCCAGCGGCAACGTGCCGCTCGACGAAGTCGGCGTCCTGGTAGAGCCACCGGTTGTAGCTGAAGAGCGCCCCTGCTGGCCGCACGGCGTCGGCCGCGGCCCCCGCCGGATCGGCGAGCAGGGGAGTCAGGTCGTGGCCCTTGAGATCCGCCGTGATCCTGCCCGCCTTCTCGGACCCGATTCCGGTGAGACCCACCAGCGTCGGGGCCAGGTCCAGGTGCGAGGTCAGGGCGCGGCACTCCACGCCGCCGGGGATCTCGGGGTGGGCGATCACGAGGGGTACGTGATTCTGCTCCTCGTACGCGCACGCGCCCACGCCGTGCATGCCGTGCGCGCCAGCCAGCTCGCCGTGGTCGGAGGTCCACACGATGATGGTGCTCTCGGTGAGGCCCAGGTCGTCGAGCTCGCGCAGGATGCGCTCGAAGTGCCGGTCCGAGTCGCGGATGCAGTTGTAGTAGTAGTCCTGGACCTTGCGCCAGCGCCGGTCCTCGTCGGGCCCGTGGCCGACCAGCCAGCCCCGCGCGCGCTGGTACTCCCGGTGCGCGGCGGGCCGGCCCGGGTCGTCGAAGCGCTGGCGACGGCTGCCGGAAAGCGGCGCATCCCAGTCGGCGCGGTAGATCGCGGAGTCCGGCGGCTGGGCGATGGGCAGGGCCAGCTGCCCGGTGTCCTGAACGGGCGTCCCGGGCTCGTCGGTGTTCACGTACATCACGTCGTGGGGATTGATCAGGTTGACGGCGAGCAGCCAGGGCCGACTGTCCCGAGCCATCGTCCGCCCCTTCGACCGGAGCCAGCGAACGGCCATCGCGGTGATGATCTCGTCGTGGTGGTAGCCGCCCGAGGCCTGGCCGACGATGTCGCCGACACCCACGGAGTCCGAGAAGCCGTACTCCTCCATGGCGTCGGTCGCCTCCTCGAAGCGCTTCGCCAGGTGCCAGCTCCCGTTGTAGGCGGTGTCGTAGCCGGCCTCGCGCAGCATGTCGCCCAGGGTGGGGATCTCCGTGGACAGGTCGCCGACCCAGGGGCTGTTCACGTTGTCGAACATCTTCGTGCGCTGCATGGACTGGCCGGTGTAGATCACCGACCGCGACGACGTGCACGCGTTCGAGGCGATCTGGTGATTGGAGAACTCGACGCCCATCTTGCGGAGCCGCTCCCGGCCGGGGACCGGCATGGGCCAGCGGTCGAAGTGGCGCTCCTGATCCGTCAGCAGGAAGAGGATGTTGTACGGGCGCCCGGCAGCAGGGGGACTGCCAGTCTCCGAGGCGAAAGCCGAGCGCGCCAGACCGGAAGCGCCCCCGAGGCCCAGGGCCATCCACAGCCCGGCGCCACCGGTGGCCCGGAGCAGCTCCCGCCTCGAGATGCCGGCCATGATGGTCCTCGTCTTGCTGTTCGCCATGAGGTCAGGCTGCCACGAGGCCCCGGCCCGGTGCAAGCGTCTTCCTCATCGCAGACGAGTAGTCAGCCGTCCCGATCTGAAATACACTGCGGCCGCCCGAGGGGACCAGCAGCGAGGGAGCTTCGATGAGGCAGGTTCCATGAGCGAGCTGGACGCGCAAAATACGGCTGGTGCGGGCCCCGAACGGGTGCCGCCGCATACGCCGCTGCCCCAGTACTACGACACGGACCCGAAGCGCAGCCGCTACGTCATCGATCTCTTCGACAGGACCGCGCAGCACTACGACACGATCGAGATGCTGTTCTTGAACGGCGGTATCTGGTACCGCCGTTTCTCGCTCCGGCGCGCCGGCTTGCGGCGGGGCATGAAGGTGCTGGACGTCGCCATGGGGACGGCCGCGGTGGCCCGTGGCGCCAGCCAGATCGTGGGCCCGGAGGGCCGGGTGATCGGCGTCGACCCGAGCCGAGGCATGATCCGCGCGGCCCGCAAGAACTTCCAGGGACCGGTGAGTCAGGGATTCGCCGAGCACCTGCCGATCGCGGGCGATCGGTTCGACTTCGTGACCATGGGGATCGCCCTGCGCCACGTCTCCGACCTGCTTGCGACCTTCCAGGAGTACCTCCGCGTGCTGAAGCCCGGCGGCACGCTGTGGATCCTCGAGGGCCACGTTCCAACTTCGCGCCTGGGGCACCAGCTCACCCGGTTCATGTGGGCCAAGGTGATCCCGGGCATGACCCTCGTCTCCACCCGGAGCCGCGACGCCAAGGTGCTGATGGACTTCTACTGGGACACGGTCGAGAAATGCGTGCCGCCGCAGACCATCGTCCAGTCCATCTCGGACGCGGGCTTCGAGCAGGCCCGCTACAAGGTCGTCCTGCCCGGCGCGTTCTGCGAGTACACCGCGAGGAAGCCCCTCCCCGACTAGGGAGACCGCCCTTCCGCGCGTCGGCCCGCTGTGTCAAGGTGGGCCATGTCCCCCGGCGAGCTCCTCGCGCGCGAGCGGATTCGCGACACCATGGCCCGCTACAACCTGGCCGGGGATCGCGGCGACCTGGAAGAGCTGGCGCTCTGCTTCACCGAGACCGGCGGCATCGAGCTGCCGGGCGAGGGCGAGGTGCGGGGGCGCGGCGCCATCCTGGCGAGGCTGATCCTGGTGGCCGACGGGCTCCGGGACGCCGCGGAGCACCCGCTGCTGCGTCACCACCTGACCACGTCCCGGATCGAGTTCCGCTCGGAGAACGAGGCGCGGGCCCGATCCTACTTCCTCGCGGTGACCGAGATCGGTCCGGACCACTCGGGCCACTACGTGGACCACTTCCTCGCGGTGGACGACGAGTGGCTGATCGCCCACCGCCGGGTCCGGATCGACTGGCGGGCTCCGAACGGCCTCTTCCCGGGCCCGCCGAGCTAGCGCCCCCCTCAGAAGATGGCGTATACGAAGGGCGCCGTGCTCTCGTTCTCGGTCAGGAAGAAGAGCGCGCCCCACAGCGCCAGCACCACGCCGAACGTGACGGCGACCACCTTGAAGCGCTTCTTGGCAGCTTCCCGCGCCGGGTCAACGGCCGGCTCCGAGTTCGGAGAGGTCGATTCGGTCGAGCTCGTCATGCATTCCCCGGGCCAGGATGGCGTGGGCCTTTGCGTTGGGATGGGCGTCGTCCATGCTAACCCACAGCGTCTCGGGCTGCTCTCGCGCGAACGCTGGCGAGAGATCGAAGACGTGCGACACGCCGGCCGCGAGTGCCGCCGCGCGAACCCGGTCGTAGATCTCCTCGAACCCGTACTGGGGGCCCACCGCGTGGAGCTCCGGGAGCAGGAACATGACCAGACCGAAGCCGTTCTCCTCGGCCAGCCGCGCCAGTCGGCCCATGGCGTCCCGGGCTCGACGCCAGCCCGCCTGGTCTTCCTCGTAGAGCCCGGGGTAGTAGCTCGAGAAGTCGTTCTGGGTCAGATAGAGACGCTTGAAGAGATCCAGCCGCCCCCAGAGCGACATGCCCAGGTAGCTGTACTGGAGCAGGAACGGTGATTTCTTGCGCGGCGTAGGCTCGGCGTCGTTGATGAAGTAGTTCAGGATCACCAGGTCGGGCTGGAAGGCGCGGCCGCGCGCCTCGAAGAAGGCGACCTCCTGGTCCGTGTTGTAGTTGCCGACGCCGGTGTTGATGACCTGGACCTCGCGCACCCGTCCGGGCCCGGTGAGCCGCTCCCGCAGACCGTCCTCCAGGTGGCGGGCGAAGATCTCCTCGACCTCGACGCCCCAGCCGAGGGTGAGGGAGTCGCCCAGCAGCATGACCCGGTAGACGTCCTCGGGCTTCTCCAGCGTGACCTCGGCGCTGCGGAAGCCGTGGGAGTTGGTGACGACGTCGACCCCCATCAGGTGGACGCTCTGGGAAGGCCGGTGCTCGTGCCCCACCTCGTAGTGCGCAGAGCTCCGCTTCAGTGTGGCGGCGTAGCGGCTCATCTCGATCTGGTAGTCGAGCTTCCGCGAGTAGATTGCGCGGGACACGCCCTCGATGATGAGCAGCGACACGACCAGGGTCGTGACGATCCAGAGCAGATTCGACAGGAAGCTCTTCATGGCGACGAGGTTGGGGTCCGGAGCGCGCCCATTATCTGGAAAGGGGCGCCCGGCCGCAACGTTGGGTGGGGCCGTCTCCGCGCTGTTCCGGCTGCCGGCCGTCGCCCGGGTCTGCTATTCCCTCCCGCATTCCCCCCAGAGGTGTCCCCGGGTGAAGAGCCAGATCGACGAGTTCCTGGCGCGGGTGCTCTCGAGATGGATGGACGTCGTCCGCGTGCGCGCGCGCGCGGTGGCGGTCGCGGTGCTGCTGATCACCGTGCCGATCGCCGCCTACACGGTCCTCCACCTGGGGATCAACTCGGACAACGTGGACCTGGTCGGCAAGAACCTGCCGTCCAAGATCAACCACGAGCGCTTCGCGGCGCTCTTCCCCAACCTCGAGAACGCGCTTCTGGTGGTGATCGACGCCGAGACCCCCGAGCTCGCCCGGGAGGCGGCAGACGCGCTGTCGGCGGCGTTGCGCGAGCAGACCGAGCAGTTCACGGACGTCTACCTCCCGGGCGGC
>JAPUKG010000312.1 GCA_027295775.1 Pseudomonadota bacterium | reverse complement strand
CGCCGGGCGGCAACTCGGAACGCGCTTCACCCCGTAACGCCCGTTCCGAACCCCACGTCGCCGCCCGGCGACTCCGATCCCGCCGGCCCCCGGTCCCGTTAGAGGGGCGGTGGCGGGTGACGTCCGAGGACGTCGCGGCTCTCCTGGAGCAAGTGGCGTGCCACCGGGCGCTCCTCGCCATCCCTTCGGAAAGCGGCGCCGAATCCAGGGGTTGGCCGGTTGGACGCGACGAGGTCGGCGCGGCGGGTGAACGCCGGGCTGCGGAGGGACTGTGAAGCGCGGGCGACTGGTCGCCTTCGAGGGCATCGACGGATGCGGCAAGAGTACGCAGCTCGCGCGCGCCGCCGAGGCGCTGCGCCGGTCGGGCCACGACGTCGTGGAGACCCGGGAGCCCACGGACGGCCCGACCGGCCAGCGGATCCGCGACATGGCCCGGTCCGACGAGCCGGTGACGCCTCGCGAGGAGCTCCGCTGGTTCGTGGAGGACCGGCGCGAGCACGTGACGCAGGTGATCGAGCCCGCCCTGGCCGCGGGCCAGCTGGTCCTGACCGATCGCTACACCCTGTCGAGCGCGGCCTACCAGGGAGCCCGCGGATTGGAGCACCTGGCGATCCTGGAGCAGGGAGAGCGCGACTTCCCGGTTCCGGACCTGGTGCTGCTCTTTGAGATCGACCCGGCGGCCGCCCTGCGCCGAGTGGAGCACCGGGGCGCCACCGCCGAGCCGGTCTTCGAGCGCCTGGACTTCCTGGCCTATGCGGCCGCCCTGTTCGCGACCCTGGAGCGTCCCTACATCGAGCGAATCGACGCCGAGGCCGATCCGGACACGGTGCACGAGCGCGTCATGGAGGCGCTCGCCAGGCGCGCCATCCCCTGAACCGCGCCGGCGCGACCGGCCGGTTGCTCAGAAGGGGATGTCGAGCTGCTCGCCGGAGCCGCCCGATGACTCTCGACTGCGCAGCCGCGCCTGCGCGCTGCGGAGCCGCCTTCGCATCGCGGCATCGACTGCTCCTGAGCCCCGGCGAACCCGAACGGTCGGCATTGCGCCCACATCTCGGCCCGCCAGCACCATGGCGGCCTGCTCGGCGCTCCGCACGCGCACGATGCCCGCCCGGCGGCAGACGCTCTTGCACCCCCGGGAGACCGTGTCCGAGGAGCGGTCGTCGCAGCCGGTGACGCCGCCGTCCGAGATCCAGACGCGAGGCGCGGGCTGGCGGGCCAGCCACTCGAGGGCGGGGAGATCGACGATGTTGCCGGCCCCGGGCGGTGTGAGGGCCTCGACCCCGGCGCGCCGCCCCTCGCGCACGACGACGCGGAGCTCCCCCCGATCGCCCGTCCCTGAGTAGAGTGCCACCAGGGTGGCGCTCGGCGCGCCCGCGATGATCCGGTCGATGTCCGCGGCGTCGAGCGACATGCTCCCGCTGGCGTCGATCAGGACCGAGCCGCCGCCCTTGCCGCGGTGCACGCGGCGGCGGAAGACGCGCTGGTCCACGGCGTAGCGGTGGAGGAAGCGGAGGTCCGTGCCCTCGTCCGCAGGCTTCCAGCGCCGCCCGCCCCGCGCCGCCACGGGGGTACACACGCGGGTCAGCTTCGCCGTCGTGACGCGCAGACGGCCCGGCCCTCCACCCCCGCCGCGGTTCGGCCCCTCCCCCGTTCCCTTTCCCGCACACTCCCCCAGGCCGCAGCCCACGAGGACGAGCCCGACCGTCTGCGGGTCGGCGAAGCCGAGCGCGGCCAGCTCGCGCCGCAGCCACCGGGCCACGTAGACGCCCTGCCGGTAGCTGGTCACGTCCTCTCCGCGCCGGCGCCGCCCCCGCTCGAGTCGCTCCCGGGCCTCGCCGAGGAGCGCCCGTGCGCGCTCTCGCGACCGCGTGGGCAGTCGCGCCGAGCGCGTGCCGGGCGTGCACTCGAGCAGCGCCAGAAGATCGGCCTCCACGCTGGTCCCGAATGACGCGGTCGCGCGCATGACGAAGTGCCCGAGCTCTCCGCGCACGAGGTCCTGCCGGCCGAGCGCGAGCACCTGCTTGTGCATCTCGGCCCCGAGCACCAGCGGCATCCCCAGGCGCTCCAGACCGAGGTTGATCCGGCCGTCTTCCACGGCGAGGCCGACGCCGCTCCGGGCCCGACGCCGGGACCGCTGCCGCGGCGACCACTTCACGTGCGCAAGCTCGTGGAGCGCCACGACCCGTCCCTCGGGGTCGAAGGGCACGCACAGGATCTTCTGCTTCAGGTCGACCAGTCCGCTCGAGGGCAGGCCGTCCAGCTCGTTGCTGTCGTGGATCTCGTAGGGTCCCGGCTCGGCGTCCACGAGCTCGGGGTACGGTCTGCAGTGCTCCTTCACGTACGGCCTCGGGATCTCGTTCACGGGGGGCTCCTCCGTTGTCGGGGGGTCGAGGGGTCGGATCAGCCTCTCTTCTTCGGGGCCTTCTCGCCGAGCTTCAGGGCGTCGTAGACCATCTGGCCCCTCTCCAGGCCCCAGACCATGTACGAGGCCTCGAGCATGCCGAAGAGGGGGAAGAGATTCTGCAGGCTCCTCCAGTCGCGCGGGCTGATCTGCCGGTCGTCCTCGATCGCGAAGCCGGCCTCGGCGGCGCGCCGGAGCGCGGGATCCAGGCCCTCGAGTGCGCCCGGGTGCGGCCGCGTCACGAGCAGCCGGCACACGAAGCGATCCCGGAGGGCCTCGGAGTGGTCTTCGGGCGGGACGTTGTCTGTGATGACGCAGTGGTATCCCGGCGCCGGTTGGATCGTCTCCCCGTTGGGAAGGGTCAGCCGCGCGGTCTCCGGCGACTCGAGCACGGGGAAGAGCTGGTCCTGGACGTCCCCGCTGGCGTGCCGCAGCTCGTTGATCACGAGCCGCTTGCCCTCGAGCATGGCACGGACGAAGGGACCGTGGTGCCAGACGGCGTCTCGGCCCTTGAAGAGATAGTGCCCGCGCAGCTCCGCCGCGCCGGTGTCCTGGGTCAGGGTGACGGCGTAGAAGCCGTTCTCCACGCGTCCGAAGCGATACGCCGCATAGGTCTTGCCCAGACCGGGCTTCCCCCAGATGTACGCGACCCTCACGTGTATACACGAAAGCGCGTTCTCGATCCGCTGCCACTCATCGATCTTCTGCGTCATGGCGTGTCTCTCGTCGCGCGCGGTGTGCCCGCGCGGCATCGTGCTATATGGGTTGATGTCGAGCTCCAAGGCGGGTGCAGCGTCGGCCGGCGTCGTCTGTTACCGCTTTAAAATCGCGTAGCACAACGCGCGTGCGACGCATGGACTACACGAGTCTGCGTCTCTGGCGACCGAGTAGAGGAACCAGCCGAAATTCGCCGTCGTCAACGGTCGGCGTAGAGAAATTCGTCGACGTCGGTCTGGCCCCCTCGGGATCCGCCGCACGCCGCGTCCGTTCACAGCATCTTTCGAGGGAGCCGAACGTCGCGAGGAATTCCTTCGCCGTTTTCGAACCCCACGGGAGCCGAAAAAATCAAGAAACTTCAGCACTGGAGAGCGCTATGCCCCCCGTATCCCACCTGTCGCGCGCGATTGATGCCGCCTGCACCGACGACGGAACGAACCAGAAGGACATGGCCGGCGCCCTGGACTGGCCCACCAGCAAGCTCACCGAGATCAAGCTGGGGACCCAGCAGCCCCGGCTCAACGATCTCTTCCGGCTCTCGGACCACGTCAACGTTCCGCTCGAGGGGCTGCTCGACGACGAGACCCGCCTCGACCTGCGCGACAACCAGGAGATCCGCTGGCGGCTGGCGGGACGCTCGGCGGAGGTGGGAGACCGAGAGCAGCGCCTGGCGGCGGACGGGGTGCTCCGGGGTTGGTCCCCGAAGGAGATCACCGAGCGAATCCGGACACTCTATCTCGGTCGCCAGCTCGCCCCGCCGGTGCTCGACGAGGAGCGCATCCACACAAAGGCCCAGGCCGCCGTCCGTTACGGTCGCGTCGAGATCGTGCTCTCGAAGGGCGCGGAGGAGCTCGCCGATCGCGAGCTCGGCCGCGAGCTCGCCGCGGCGCTCGGCTCGGTGGCTTGCGGTCGCCCCGTCCGGGTCTACGTGGTGCGCAATCTCTGCCACCCGTCCTTCCGCCTCGACCCGCTGGCGCCACTACTGGTGGCGCTCCTGGCCCACCGGCTGGTGAAGAGCTGCCTGCACCGCAAGGCGTCCTTCCGCATCGGGCTGGCGGGCGGCATCCACTGCGAGAGCTTCGTGCGCATGACCGGCATGGGGAGCTCGCCCTTCCCCGAGAGCGCGCAGCGCCGCGAGGTCCGCTTCGTGCCCCTCACCCTGGAGCCCTTCAGCGACCACCGCCTGCCGCTGGCGGGCGACGTGGTGGGGGACATGGCCGTCCGTGCCCGCGACCTGCTCGAGCCGGGCGCGGTGGAGGCGTTCACGATCCAGCCGTTCGGCTACCTCGTCCGCGGCCAGTTCGTTCCGGACCACTCCCACGCCATCGTGCTGACCCGCACGCAGTACCCGAAGCTCCACGTCGCGATCTTCGGCTGCGGCGACCGCAAGCACGACGGCTGGCTGAGCGAGATTCTGGAGAGCGTGCACCTGGGGGCCGCGGGAGAGCGGGCCGAGACCGACGTGTGCCTCAACCTGCTCTCGAAGGCGGGGGAGCCCATCCCCCTGCCGGACGGCCGCGAGTTCGTGGGCGTGGGCCTGCGGCATATCGAGCGCCTGGTCGAGCGCGAGGACCGCATGGCGCTGCTGCTGACCTCGGGCCCCGACAAGGGGCTGCCGCTCTCGATCGTGGCGCGGGCGGGCTACGCCGACACGCTGGTCTGCGATCAGGCCGCTGCCCGCGCCGCGCTGGAGGTGCTCGCCTAGACAGCCCGTCAGCGCCGGAGTCCACGGAGCCGCGTTCTGCGGTCTGCTACCGTGCGGGCCGTCTTCGATCTCGAGGAACCCGAGGCGCGATGCTCTTCGTCCGTTCGCGGATTCAGCGGTTCGGGCTGGCCGTCTTCTTGCTCCTGGGCTCCCTCCATTGCACCGGGCACCCCGCCGTTCCCAGGACCGTGGTGCTCATCTCGGTGGACACCCTGAGAGCCGATCACGTCGGTCTCTACGGCTACGGCCGGGATACGACACCGAACATCGATCGGTTCTTCGGGCCCGGCACGGTCTTCGAGAACGCGATCAGCTCTGCGCCCTGCACGGTGCCCGCGGTGCTCCAGTTCCTGTGGAGTGCGTATCTGGTGCAGTCGGCGCCGAGTCCCCTCGCGAAGATCCTGGCGGATGCGGGCTACACCACCGCCGCGATGGTCAGCCAGCACAACTTCATCGGGCAGCGACTCCCACTCTATCGCTGGGGCTTCCACCGCTTCGACATCCAGCTGGCGAACGAAGTCGATCACCACGGCCTGACCCGCAGGCGGGCGCAGGAGGTCTCGGACCGGGCGATCGCGTGGCTACATAAGACCGCCGCCGACGAGAGGCGCTTTCTGTGGCTCCACTACTTCGATCCGCACGATCCCTATGACCCGCCGCCCGGGTTTCGCGGGTTCGACGCGGGCAACCGATCGCTGCGAACCGGGGACCGACGAAGTGCCCTGAAGAAGGAGAGGCGCAGCCAGCGGGAGGACTGGAATCAGGCGGGCTACATCTTCTCACCGGAGGACGTGGCGCATCTCGTCAACCTCTACGATGGGGAAATCCAGTACACGGACTTCCAGATCGGCCGGGTCCTCGACGTGCTGGAAGAGCAGGGTCGGCTCGACAGATCCATCGTCGTCCTGATCTCGGATCACGGGGAGTGGCTCGGCGAAGGCGATCGCTGGGATCACTGCGCCACACTCCGCGAGGAGGAGATCCGGGTTCCCTTCGCGATTCTCGTCGACGGGGGCAGGATCGGACGAGGCGCCAGGGAGGTGGCGCCCGTCAGCACTCTCGACGTGCTCCCGACCGTTCTCGGCCTGCTCGGGGTGGACTACCCCGCGGCCCTGTACGACGGGAAGGATCTGCGACGGAATCCCCGCGACCGCTCCGTCTTCGCGATGTGGCGAACAGAGCAGGTCGTCCGGCGCGGGGACTGGAAGCTCTTCTATGACAAGGAGCCGGTGGCGCTCTATCGAATCAGCGAAGACCGCCACGAGCGGACGAACCTGCTCGCCGACCGACCCGCCATCCGCGACGAGCTGGCGGCTGAAGTGAGGGCGAGGTCCGACCTGACCGCCCGCGTCGGAGAGCTGCACGAGGACACGGTCGACCGCCTGAAACAGCTCGGCTACATCGAGTAGGGAGGGCTACCCGGGTTGCGGGCCGGTCTTCTGGGCCTCCACGTAGAGCGCGGAGGCCGCGTTGGAGGCGCCGGGAAGCCGCGCCAGGACGACATCCAGCCACTTGAGCGGCGAGCAGAGGGCCTGGAACAGCACGGCGAGGATCCTGCGCGCGCTGGGCCGGCCGAACGAGAGGATCACCGCTAGCCACTCCGCCAGCATCCACGCCATGGCCGAGGCGGGGCCGCAGTACACCCCCTTGTCGGTCACGCGAAAGCGGCCATCGCGCTCCACCTCTTCGCGCAGGCCGGTGAGGGTCCAGCGGCGATAGTCGTCGGGGGCGGGGTGAAAGGGTTGCAGGAACGGAGCCACCACGTAGAGCCGCCCGCCGACCGCAAGCGCGCGGTGCGCCTCGGTGATCACCCGTTCGGGTCGGGCCACGTGTTCGAGCAGGGTGATGCTCACGATTCCCGCCACGGAGCCGCCGGCGAAGGGCAGTGCCTCCGCGTCCGCCACCAGGTCGACTTCGGGGTAGCTCGCGATGTCGACATTGACGAAGCGGGGATGGCGCCGGTCGTTGCCGGCCCCCAGGTCCAGGACGATGCCGTCTTCCCGCTCGGCCAGGCGCCCGAAGCGATCCCCTGGATCGGGCCCCGTGACCAGGACCGGCGCCAGCAGGCGGAAGATCCAGCGGTACACAGCCGGAGATCGCCGCAGGCGTCCGCGGAAGCCGCGGTGGTAGCCCGCTTGGGCGCCTGCATCGGAGACGCGCAGGTGGGGAACGCCGTCGACCGTGCGAAAGGTGTGCGCGCAGGCGGGACAGAGCAGGCCCTCGTCCCGGTCCTCCAGCGACCCGTGGCAGCGCGGGCAGACGAGAGACGGCCGAATTCGCTGGACGCGTTCCATCACAACGGCCACCTTCCTCCAACCCCGAGATCGGCCCCTCCGGAGCGGATTCCAGGTCCGGCGCAGCGATCCGCTGGGAGTATCGCAAAGTGGGGACGGGTGACCGTGGTCCCCGTGGGAAGACAGCTGGGACGCTCATGGGAGACACGGTAGGAACCGGTCCGGGAGGTGCTCGGCGCCCGACGGGCGCAGGGGACCGAGTGCTGCTCGGATCCGCCGCACTCGCCATCGGCCTGGTGCTGGGGCCCCTGCTCTGGCCGGTGCTGCGGGGACGCGTGTACGTCCGGGGCGAGCTGGGCAACTACACGCTGCACGGCCGCGCGTTCTACGCCGACTGCCTGGAGCGCGGCGACGCCTTCGTCTGGTGGCCCCATCTGGATGGCGGGCTGTTCGTACACGGCCTCGGTCAGCTCGGTCTCTATCACCCCCTGCGCTACGCGCAGTACCTGATGGTGCCGCTGCCGTGGTCGTTCGGGGTCGAGGTCCTGCTGAGCTACCCCGTGCTGCTGGCGGGCATGTACTGGCTGCTGCGTCGCTGGG
>JAPUKG010000311.1 GCA_027295775.1 Pseudomonadota bacterium | reverse complement strand
CAGCCGTTCGATCAGCTCTGCCAGCACCCAGTGCGCGGAGGCCCCGTGGTAGACGTACTTCGTACCCGGCTCGTACTCGAGCTCCCACTCGGCCAGGCGCGCGATGCGGCGCTCGGGGTCGGCGCCTTCCACCGAGTCCATCGGCGCGTTCGGGAAGCCGCAGGTCATCAGCAGTACCTGCTCGACGGTCACGGCATCCTTGCCGTTGGCTCCGAACTCGGGGACGTAGTCGACGACAGGGCGGCTGATGTCGAGCAGGCCGTCGCCGATCAGCAGCCAGATCGCGGAGGCGACGATCGGCTTCGTGGCCGATGCGATGGCGAAGCGCGTCTCGGGGCGGGCGGTTCCGAAGGAACCCGTCCAGACGATCTCGCCCCCCCGTCCCACGGCGAGCTGGCATGCGGTCAGCCCCTTGGCGATCTCCTGTTCGGCGGCTTCGCGAAGCGGTGTGACGTCGATTTCGTTGGCCATGGCCCAGACGTTACGTTAGCGGCTACGGCCGGAGGCGCAGGGCGCGGATGTGGACGAAGCACGGAACCCGCCGCCAGCGGGCGGACTCCCCGTAGCCCGCCACCTGCTCCGCCGTGGGCCGGGGCTCGCGCAGGCAGTCGATGACGAAGCCGGCGCTCTCGAGGGCGCCCGTGTAGGCGTTCAGGGGACGATGGATGCCCGGAAGAGTCAAGTCCATGCCGGTGTGCCGGGTCGTCCACATCCACGGCCGCTCGTCGAAGTACGCTTCCAGCTGGAATCGGCTGTCTGCGTCCTTGCCGTCGAATCCCCCGGCGGAGCGCACC
Source organism: Pseudomonadota bacterium (assembly GCA_027295775.1). Taxonomy (GTDB): domain Bacteria; phylum Myxococcota_A; class UBA9160; order UBA9160; family UBA4427; genus JAPUKG01. Next base: position 1,824 of record JAPUKG010000311.1, on the reverse strand, counting down.
GGGTGGGCGATTGCCAGACAGAACGTTCCGTTGCGAGCGAGAACCCGGGCGACCTCCGCCACCGTGCCGGCAACGTCCGGGATGTCGTGGAGCGACATGAAGGCCACGGCCAGATCGACTGAGCCGTCGGCCAGGGGCAGCCGAGCCCCGTCGGCGACGACGACCGTCTGTCCCCCTTCGCTTCGCGCCAGGTGCGCCATCTTGGGGGAGGCGTCGATGCCGACCACCGAGTGGCCCCGCTCGCACAGGAGCCGTCCCAGCCGGCCCTCTCCGCAGCCCACGTCGAGCGTGCGCCGCCCCGGCTCCGGAATCAGCTCGAGGAAGTGCGGTCCGTTGAAGGTCCAGAAGAAGTGGTCGTGCTCTGGCGAGCGCGCGAAGCGCGCCCAGTCGTCTGCAAGTCGCTCCCACGTCCGGTTCGGTGCCACGAGGGAAGGGTCGCAGGGCCCACGGGACAGGTCAAAGGAGAGATTGACAGCCCCGCGGGCGCGGCGGTATCACGGGGGTTGTGCCCCCCCTCGAAGATCGCCTGGCGGCGTACATCGCGACCCAGCTCCCCGGTGCGGAGGACGTTCGCGTCTCCGAGCTCGATCGGATCTTCGGGGGCGCGTCGCGGGAGACCTACCGCTTCGTTCTCCAGTATCGGGAAGGCGGAGAGGCCGTTTTGCGCCGGCTCATCCTGCGGCGCGATCCGCCCGGGAGCCTGATCGAGACCGATCGGGCCGTGGAGTTCGCTGCGTACCGCGCGTTCCACGGCACGGCGGTGCCGGTGCCCGAGCCCCTGTGGCTGGAACAAGATGGGAGCTCGCTCGACCATCCGTTCTTCGTGATGGAGGAGCTCACCGGCTTCGAGTCGAGTCCGCAGAACATCGCGAGCGCGCCCTACGCCCAGCACGCCGAGAAGCTCGCGCGCCGGAAGTGGAGCATCCTGGGCGAGATCGCCGTGGCGGACCCGGCGGCACTGGGACTCGAGGGTGTGATGGAGCCCGTCGCCCCCGACGCGTGCTGGCGACGCGAGCTCGACTACTGGGAGGGCCAGATCGACGAGGACGAGCTCTGCCCCCAGCCGATCATCCGCGCGGTGATCCGCTGGCTGCGCCGCAACCCGCCGCCGCCGGCGCAGAAGGTCTCGGTGGTGCATGCGGACTACCGCACCGGGAACTTCCTCTACGACCGCGAGGGCGAGATCCACGGCATCCTCGACTGGGAGATGGCGCACCTGGGCGATCCGCTCGAGGACCTGGCGTGGAGCATCAACCCGGTGTGGCGCTGGGCCCGGGACGAGCGCGCGGGCGGGCTGGCGCCGCGCGAGGACGCCATCCGGATCTGGGAGGAGGCGAGCGGCCTCGTCGCCGACCCCGACGCGCTCCACTGGTGGGAGCTCTTTTCGAGCGTGAAGGGGCAGGCCATCTGGATCTCCGGCGCGGAGGAGTTCTCCCGGGGCCGGAACCAGGACCTCATCCTCGCGCTCTCGGCCTGGCTCTGGGGCAACAGCCAGGACCGCGCCGCGCTCTACGAGATGGGGCACCTGAAGTGAAGCCCGACCTCGATCGCTTCCTCGAGGTGGCCTCGGCCCACGTACTGATGCGCACCGCGCCCGCCACGGGCGGCGGCTACGAGCAGGGGAGCACCATGGTGTTGGGGCTCCTGCTGACCCAGCTGCGCGAGGAGGTCGATCGGGCGGCGGCGCGCCGCGTCGAGGAGAACCGCGAGCTGCGGCGGCTCTTCGCCGAGGCCGTCAGCTCGGGCGGAGCCGTCGAGGACCCTGCGCTGCGCGAGCGGCTCGCCGCGTCGGCGGCCGGCGAGGACACCGATCTCGCCGTGTCG
>JAPUKG010000310.1 GCA_027295775.1 Pseudomonadota bacterium | reverse complement strand
CTTCTAGGACGTCTGGAAGCGCACCTGGACGACGGCGGCGGCCTCCTGCTGCTCGAGCCCGTGGCGAGTGGCGTGGTTCCCTGGTGGCCGGAGTGGACGGCGAGACTGGCCGGCGCCGGCGCCCGCGAGGGCGAGTTCAAGCTCGCCGTCGAGCTTCCCGGGTGGCTCCGGGACATGGACCGCGCGTCCGGGCTCGACCACAGGGTGCTGTCGGCGCGTTGGCAGTGCGCCTGAGCCCGCCGCCCGCCCAGCCCGATCGCGCGTGGTAGAGTGCCTGCCGTGCGCATTGGCGTCGTCAGCGACACCCACGACCAGCTGCGCAATGTGCGCCGCATCGTCGAGCTGTTCAACCGCGCGGGCGTCGACCGCGTGGTGCACACGGGCGACATCACCCGCGCGCCCACGCTCGAGATCTTCGCCGAGCTCAGCGCTCCGATGACCGGCGTGTACGGAAACAACGACGTGGAGCGCGACGCCCTGGACGCGGCCGCGGCGGCCTTCGGCTGCCAATTGTCGGACCCGCCCCTCGAGCTCGCGTGGAGTGGCCGGGACATCCTGGTGGTGCACGACCCGGCCGAGCTCCAGGCGTCGCTAAAGCCCGATCACGTCCTGGTCCTCCACGGGCACACCCACCGGCACGAGGTGGTTCGGAGCAACGGGCGCCTGGTGTTCAACCCCGGCGAGTGCGCGGGCCACCTGGAAGGACACAACCGGATCGGGGTCGTGGACCTCGAGAGCCTGGACCTGTCGATGCTGCGCTTCTGAGCCGACATGAGCCCCCCCTCCCCATGAGCTGGAAGGCCGAAGTCGACGAGATCGAGCGGCGCCGGACCCTGGCCCGCGAGCTCGGCGGCGCCGAGGCCGTGTCGCGCCAGCACGAGCGCGGCCGGCTGACCATCCGCGAGCGGATCGAGGGACTGGTCGACCCCGACTCCTTCCGCGAGCAGGGACCCCTCGCGGGTCATGCGGAGCTCGACGAGCAGGGACGCCTACGCTCCTTCACCGCCGCCAACTACCTGCTTGGCCTGGCGCGGATCGACGGCCGGCCGTGCGTGATCGGCGGCGAGGACTTCACCCAGCGCGGAGGCTCTCCCTCCCCGGCCGGGCTGCGCAAGAGCGTGTTCTCGGAGGAGCTGGCCATCCGCCGGCGGCTGCCGCTCGTCCGCTTCCTCGAGGGGGGCGGTGGGAGTGTGGCGGGAACCGGGGGTGGGAGATCGCGGCCAGCGCCGCCGCCGCTCTCGTCGGAGCACCGCTTCTCCTCCATCGCCCGGGTGCTCGAGATCGCACCGGTGGTGTCCGCCGCGGTCGGAGCCGTCGCCGGCTTCCCGGCCGCGCGTCTGGCCGCATCTCACCTGGCCCTCATGATGCGCAAGACCTCCCAGGTGATGATCGCGGGGCCCGCCATCGTGGAGCGCGCCCTCGGTGAGGAGCGCACGAAGGAGGAGCTGGGCGGCGCGCACGTGAACGTGCGGAGCGGTGTGGTCGACGCGGCGGCCGACGACGAGCAGGAGATCTTCGCGCTGGTGCGGCGCTTCCTCGCCTATCTGCCCACCAACGTGTTCTCCCTCCCCCCGGTACAGCCATGCGACGACGAGCCCGACCGACGGGAAGAGGAGCTCCTCGAGATCATCCCGCGCAACCGGCGCCGCGTGTACCACATGCGGCGGCTGCTGCGCCACGTGCTGGACTGCAACTCGTTCTTCGAGATGACGGCCCTCTACGGGCGATCCCAGATCACCGGGCTGGCCCGTCTGGCGGGCCATCCGGTCGGCGTGCTCGCCAACGACCCGCGCTTCTACGCGGGGGCCATGGGAGCCGAGGGCGCCCAGAAGCTCCGCCGCTTCGTCGAGCTGTGCGACCGCTTCCACCTGCCCATCGTGAGCTTCGTGGACGAGCCGGGCTTCATGATCGGCTCCGCCTCCGAGGCGGCCGGGACCATCCGCTATGGCGTCGAGGCCATCTCCGCGACAGTGCGATCGTCTGTGCCGTGGGCGTCCGTGATCGTGCGCAAGTCGTACGGCGTCGCGGCGGCGGCGCACTTCGGTCCAGGGGGCACGCTCTTCACCTGGCCCTCGGCAGAATCGGGCGCGCTGCCCATCGAGGGCGGCGTAGCCGTGGCATTTCGCCGGGAGATCGCCGCTGCGCCCGACCCGGACGCGCGGCGCGCGGAGCTCGAGGAGGAGTTTGCACGCCGGCGCACGCCCTTCCCGCGCGCCGAGGCGTTCGCCTGCCACGACCTGATCGACCCTCGCGACACGCGGCGCGTGCTCTGCGACTGGCTCGAGTGGACCTGGCCCGGGCTGTCCGGTCTGCTCCCGACCGAGACGCGCTGAGTCCCCGGGCTTCCGACTAGGACTCGGTGCGGCCGACCATCAGCACCTGGTCGTGGTAGAGGGCGAGCGAGGCGAAGGGAGCGAAGGGTCGCCCGCGGGCGCCGTCCGCATCGGGGAGCGGTGTGGCGCCGCTCGCCTCGAGGATCGTCTCCAGCAGATTGCGCAGCGCGTCGATCGACGAGGGGGCGTCGGGCAGAAGCCGGCTCGGGTCGAAGCGGTCGCTGGGCAGGCGGATCACCTTGAGCGGCTCGTCGGCCAGGGACACCCAGTTCAGGATCAGGTCGACGATCAGGACCGGCTTCGGACCGAGCCCTTCCACCGCCGCCACGCCCAGCGCTTCGATCCGCTCGAAGGGAATGCGCGTCTTCCCCTTGCCGTCGATCTCGAGCTGGAGTCCGTCCTCCTCGACATCGATCGGCACGCCCTGGAGCAGCTTCAGGGGCCGCGCCCGCGCGGTCGCCAGGTCGATCGGCGACGGCTCCGGGGACTCGGCCGGAGGGTCGGACTGGGGCGGGGGCAGGGGCGGGAGCTCGTCGACCTCGGTGGTCTCCTGGTCCTCCTCGGGCGAAACCTCCGACTCCTGCATGGGTGCGGTGGTCTCGGGGTCGTCGTCCAGCGGCTCGGTCGGGAGCTCGTCGGACTCGGCGGCGAGGTCGAGGCCAGCGGGGTCGAAGGCACCGTCCCGTGCGCCCGCATCGAACTCGACCGATTCGTCGGGAAGCTGAGCGGAGAGATCCTCCACCAGGCCCGGGTCGTTCCAGCGGGCGAGTTCCTCGTCGCTGGGCGGCGCGGCCTCACCCTGGGCCTCCTCCGTCAACGCCATCGGGGAGAGCGCATGCGGATCGGGACCGGAGTCGCCGTCCGGAGCGGGAGCCTCGCTGCCACTCAGGTCGGGCGCCGGACTCACCAGCTCCGAGATCACCGCGCGCTTGGGCGCAACGGCCCGGGTCGGAACCGGGGCCGGCGCGGGCACGGCTTCCTCCAGGGAATCGGCGCTCAGCTCACTCGACAAGGCCCGGAGCTCATCGCGGCGTTCGGGATCGAGCTGGCCGTCGGCCAGCGCGGCCTGGGCGGCTCGCCGGGTGAGGCCGGGATCCAGATCGCGGGCCACACGCACCGCGCGCAGCGCCAGCGCCGAGGCCAACGGGGGGTCACCATCGAGCGCTCGCAGCAGGGCACGCACCGCCTGATCCGGGTGGCCCTCGTCCAGGAGAGCCTCGCCCATGCGCACCAGCAGCGTGGGCTCCGCCGAGAAACGGCAGCCGGACTGGACCAGGTCGATCCAGTAGCGGGTCGCGTCGGCGGAGCGCCGCTTGCGCAGGTCGTCCCGGATCACGCCCAGCAGGACCGGGATGGCTTCCTCGGCGCGGCCGGCTCCGACGGCGGCCGCCCAGAAGCCGAGCGCCACGTCGCGGTCGCCGCTGCGTCGCTCGAGCTCGGGCCGCAGCAGCTCCAGGGCCTCGGCCGAGCGCCCCTTGCCGTGCGCCGCCATGGCCTCGTCGAGCACCGGGCTCGAGAGGAGCTCCGCTTTCCTCTCGTCGCGCTCGCGCAGGCCCTCCTCCACGCCCAGCCGGCGCACCACCAGCGCGAAGAGGACGCCGAAGCCCACGCACGCGGCGTGCGCCGCCACGGGCTCGGAGCGGAGGTCCAGGAACACGCCGCGGATCAGCACGTATTCGAGCAGCGCCCAGGCGCTGAACAACAGCCAGCTCGGGAGGGGGATCCCGCCGATCAACCGCGCTGGCCAGCGCACGGCCTGCACGAAGTACGCGCCCAGCATGGCCGCGACCAGGCCGCTCCCTCCGTGCCAGGGCGTGCCCAGGTCCGCGTGGAGCCCGGCGTAGAGCGCGGCGCCGCACAGGGTCGCCGCCGCGGCGAAGCCGCCGAAGATCGCGGGACCCCAGATGTTCTCGAGGGCGATGCCCGCGCACAGCAGGAAGATCAGGGTCACGGCCAGGGCCAGCGCCGAGTCGTGGACCCCGATGTGGAGCAGGAAGTTCGGGACCGGACTGCTGGCGTCGCTCACGCCGAGCTTCCAGGGCGGCAGCTGGTCCAGGTCGCGGAAGGCCTCCGCCGCGAGCTCCTCGAACTTCCTCTGGGTGCGCAGCTTGATGCTCTCGGGCATCACGGGCAGCCCGCGCGCGCGCCGGTCGGCGAGGAACTCCTCGTGCAGGGCATCGGCCCGTGGGGCTCCACCGACCGCGGCCAGGAAGCGCGGTCCCAGCCGGATGAAGGGATTCCTCTCGAAGTGCGCGACCGCCAGGCCCAGGCGGTGCTCGGCCCGCGCCGCGATCTGGCCCTGCTCGCCCACGTGGAGCGCCAAGAAGGATCCCAGCAGAAGCACCGCCAGGCCATAGCTCACATAGGGTTGTCCCCGGGATGAGCCGTCGGCCTGGGTCACGAGTGAAAACATGGAAGCCCCGGACCACCCGCGCTGCGCATCCTGGGCGCCGGGTGCACGGTTCTGAACGGAGAATGAGCCCCGAAGCTGAAGGGAAAATGCTCCCTGTACACAGGGCTGCCCCGGGGGGAGGGGGGCTCGGGCATGTGCTACCCGTGCCCCGATGCGAAACGCCGTCTGGGCAAGGCTCCTGGCCGCGCTGACGCTGGCGGCCTGCGGCGACCCAGCGCCACCGGACGCGGAGCCGGATCGCGCTCCCGCGCCGACGGAGCTGCCGGCCGCACCGGGGCCGACCTTCTCGCGGGACGCCAAGATGGACACCTGGGCCATGTTGATGGAGGACCAGGCGGCGCCCCGGCACCCCTCGGACGGCGGCGGGCGCGCCTGGCTCGAGAAGATCGTCGCCGACGACGGCGGGGATCGGCTGCGCGCCGCCGGCCGGGGCCGCTTCCACCTGGTCTACGAGGCCGGGCCCCTGGGCGTCCGCAAAGGGGGCGCCGTCTACCTCCAGACCTCCCCCTTCTGGGACTGGGACACGCCGCAGACCACCTTCCCGGACGGCCCGGGCTACACCGAAGTGCGAAGCGAGGCGCCGGGAGTCACGCTCGACGCGCGCACCGTGACCAGCAATCTGATGATCATCGAGATCGGGGGGCGTGCGCTCGCGCCCGGGGAGAGGATCGAGCTGGTCTTCGGCGCCGGGGTGGAGATGGCGCGCGTCGACCGCTACGCCGAGCGGGAATCCCGGATCTGGCTGGCCGTGGACGGCGACGGCGACGGCGTGCGCGCGCTGCTCGACGAATCCCCGGTCGTGGATATCGAGCCGCGAGAGCCCGCGCGCCTGCTGCTCACGGTCCCGTCGACGGCCAAGCCCGGTGCGCCCTTCCGTCTGGCGATCGCGCTCGTCGACGGGCTCGGCAACGCGGGGGTCCACTTCGAGGGCGATGTGGTCCTGGAGGCACCCGACGGGCTGGCGCTTCCCGAGCGCGTCTCCTTCGACGGCGACGCTGCGGGCGCCCGCAGCGTCGAGGGCGTCGCGAGCCGCGAGGGGATCTACCGGGTGCGGGCTCGCGCGGCGCACGCGGACGCGCCGGACCTCGAGCTCACCGCCGAGAGCAACCCGCTGGTGGTGAGCGCCAGCGCACCGCGGGTGCTCTGGGCCGATCTGCACGGGCACTCCCAGCTCTCCGACGGAACCGGTACGCCCGACGACTTCTTCCGCTATGCGCGGGACGTGGCGGCCCTCGACGTGGCGGCGCTCACCGACCACGACCACTGGGGCATGCGCCCACTGGATCGGACGCCCGAGCTCTGGGATCGGATCCGGAACACGGTGGCGCGCTTCCACGCGCCCGGGCGGTTCGTGACCCTGCTCGGCTACGAGTGGACGAGTTGGCTCCAGGGGCATCGGCACGTGCTCTACTTCAGCGACGAAGGGGAGGTGCTGAGCTCCCTCGACTCCGCGACCGATACGCCTGCGCGGCTGTGGGCGGCGCTGGCCGGAAAGTCCGCCCTGACCTTCGCGCACCACTCCGCCGGCGGGCCCATCTCGACGGACTGGAACTTCGTTCCCGATCCGGAGATCGAGCCCGTGACCGAGATCGTGTCGGTGCACGGAAGCAGCGAGGCGATGGACTCGCCGGGCCGCATCTACAGCCCGGTGGAGGGGAACTTCGTGCGCGACGTCCTCGACCGGGGACTCGTCTTCGGCTTCATTGGCAGCGGCGACAGCCACGACGGACACCCGGGTCTGGCGGGTCTGGCGTCGCCGAGCGGCGGCCTCGCGGCAATCTTCTCGGAGGAGGCCACGCGCGACTCGGTTCTGGAGGGGCTGCGCGCGCGGCGCACGTATGCCACCAGCGGGCCGCGGATCTGGCTGCGCTTCTCGGTCGACGGCCGGCGCATGGGATCCGTGCTCGACGTCGTGCCGGGCGAGCACCAGGAGCTCGACTTCGCCGTGGCGGCAACCGCCCCGATCGAGTGGATCCAGCTCGTGCGCAGCGGCGGCATCGTGCAGGAGATTGCGGGCGAAGGCGCCCTCGACTTCTCCGCGCGAGCGGAGATTCCGCGCCTCGAGTCCGGCGAGTACCTCTACCTGCGCGTGCTCCAGGAAGACGGCGGCACCGCCTGGTCGAGCCCGATCTACGCGCGCTGAGGAGACGCCTTGGCCCAGCCCCGAATCTCGGTCCTGCTTCCGGCGCACCAGGCCGAATCGACCTTGGACACCTGCCTGAAGAGCCTGCGGCGCCAGCGGGAGACGCGCTGGGAATGCGTCCTCGTCGACGACGGTTCTCGCGACGGCACCGCCGCCGTGGCAAGGACCCATGCCCACCGGGATCCGCGTGTGCGCGTGCTGTCGCTGCCCCACCGCGGTCTCGTGCACGCGCTCTCGGCGGGGCTGGAGCGATGCCGCGCACCCTTCGTGGCGCGCATGGATGCGGACGACTGGATGCACCGCGATCGGCTGGGAGCGCAGCTGCGCGCGCTGGAGGAGGATGCGGCACTGGCCGGGGTCGGGTGCCATGTGCGGCTCTTCCCGCGGCGGCCCTTCGCATTGGGACAGGGACTGGGAGATGGCCTCCGGGCGTATGAGTCCTGGCTGAACGGGATCACCAGCGCCGCCGACGTGCGCGCCGAGGCCTTCGTCGAGTGTCCACTCGCCCACCCCGGGATGATGTTCCGCCGGGAGGCGCTGTCGCGCTTCGGCTACCGCGACTGCGAGTGGCCCGAGGACTATGACCTGGTCCTGCGCATGCTCGGTGCGGGGCTCTCGCTCGGCGTGGTTCCGCGGCGTCTGCTGGCCTGGCGCGACTCGCCGTCGCGGCTCTCGCGCCGTCACCCCCGCTATGGACTGGATCGCTTCACGGCCTGCAAGGCGGCGCACCTGGCGGACACCTTCCTCGCCGACGCGGTGCAGTACCTGCTCTGGGGCTACGGGCACACCGGCCGGGCGCTGCGCCGCGCGCTGGCCCGGCACGATCGCCACCCGTCCCACGTGATCGAGCTGCATCCGGGTCGCCTGGGCCAGCGCATCCACGGCGCCCCGGTGGTCGCGCCGGACGAGATCCCGTCGCTTCCGCGGCGGCCGCTGGTGGCGTCGGTGGCGGGCGCGGAGGCACGAGGCCAGATCCGCCGAGCGCTGGTCGCGCTCGGCTGGCGCGAGACCATCGACTTCGTCTGCGCCGCCTAGCTGCCGCCGCTCTTGACCGCGCTTCTTTTTTCGACAATACTGTCGAAAAAGAGGGATGCGGTGCCCAAGATCGTCGACGCCACAGCTCAGCGCAGAGAGATCCGGGATGCGGCCCGGCGCGTGTTCGCCCGCCGCGGTGTCGCGGGAACGGGACTGGCCCACGTGGCCAAGGCCGCGGGCATGGCCCGCTCGAGCCTCTACCACTACTACCCGGGCAAGTCGTCGCTGGTGCGCGACCTGGCGCGGGAGCTCCTCGACGAGGAGGAAGCTCTCTTCCTGTCGGCCACGCGCGGCGCGGGCAGCCCCATGGAGCGCATCGAGAAGCTCGCCGCCGAGCTGACCCGCCTGTTCGACGGGTGGGCGGCCCTGGGTCGCGTCGTGTCGGATCTCCGCTCACTGGACAAGCGCCGCTTCCGCTCGTTCTTCCGGAGCATCCGCAGCGGACTGGGCGCCCTGATCGCCGAGGGACAGGCGGCCGGCGAGATCGATCCGTCCCTCGATCCGGAGCTCGCCGCCGCAACGGTGATCGGCGCCGTGGACGGGCTGCTGCTCCAGGACTTCGTCGACCCCGCCGCGTTCGCCGACCGGGCCGCACTGGCCCGGAATCTCACGACCATGCTGCGCAAGGGACTCGCGGGTTGAGCTCGCTCGCTCTCATGCGCTGGCTCGAGTCGACGCCCGACCGCTACGACGCCGGCATGCGCTTGCTGACCCTGGGGCGCGTCACCCGCCTCCACGACGCGATCGCGGACGCGGCGGCCGAGAAGCCCGGGGATCGCGTGCTCGAGATCGGCTGCGGCACCGGCGCGGTCACCGCCCGGCTTGCGGCCCGGGGCGCCGCGGTCACCGCCCTGGATCAGAACCCCGAGATGATGGAGCGCGCCCGCCACCGGCTGGAGACGGCGGCGGAGCCCTGCACGTCCGTCGAGTGGATCGAACGCACCGCCTCGGAGATCGACGCGCTTCCCGCGGAGCACTTCGATGGGGTGGTGGCGAGTTTGTGCCTGTCGGAGATGTCCCGGGACGAGCGCGCCTTCGTGCTGCGCGAGGCGCGCCTGCGGCTGCGCCCCGGCGGTCGACTCGTGGTGGGAGACGAGGTTCGTCCCCACCGGGCGCTGCTGCGCGTTGTTCACGCGACCCTGCGAGCGCCCCAGGCAATCGCGGCATGGCTGATCGCGGGCTCGCTGTCCCGCCCGATTCCCGACCTGGAAGGCGAGATGCGCGCCGCGGGCTTCGAGATCGAGCGCGGAGAGCACTTCCTGCTCGGCGGGCTGGCGCTGGTGGTGGGACGGCGATGAGCGCGCGGAGCCGGCTCGGCGACACCGTCCGCGACGTCCTGCAGACGGGCTTCCGCATGGCGCCGTGGCCGACAGAGACCGGGCTGCGGGCAGTCGGCGATCCGGGACCCGGAAGCCCGGTGCTGATCACGGGCAACTACGACCTCACCGTGCGGCGCGTGCTGCGGGCGCTGCGCGGCGTCGACGCGTGGCTGTTGGTGGCTCCGTCCCAGGGCATCAATGTCTGGTGCGCTTCCTCGGGCGGTCACCTGTCCACCCATCAGGTGGTGACGGCCCTCAAGACTTCGGGGATCGAGGAGCGCGTCTGGCACCGCCGCGCGATCCTGCCCCAGCTGGCCGCCACCGGCGTGCTGGCCCGCGACGTCTCGCGCCGCTGTGGCTGGAAGCTCCGCTTCGGCCCGGTTTACGCCGAGGACCTGCCGGCCTACCTGGCCAACGACGGCGTGAAGACCGACGCCATGCGCCACGTGCACTTCGGCGTCCGCGAGCGGCTCGAGATGGCGGCCGCCTGGGCCACGCCGACGGCGCTGGTGCTCGGTGGCCTCGCGGCGCTGTCTCGTCCAGCCTGGTGCCCGCCGGTGGTGGTGATGACGGCGCTCATGGCGACTGCCGTGTTCCTCGTCTACGACCGCCTCCCCGAGCCGCGCCGGCTCGTCCTGGGCGCCGCTGGCATCACCGTGGCGCTCGCGGCCGTGCTGTCGGCCGGCGGCGGCCCCGGCGCGCTCATGGCGGCCGGTGTCGTTCCCGCGTTGCTCACGGCGCTGCTCACCTTCGACTACACCGGAAGCACGCCAGTGGAAGGCGGGAGCCACTTCGAGGAGCGGCACTGGCAGATCGCCCTGGACGTGGACCGCTGCAAGGGCGTCTACAACTGCTGGGCCGTCTGCCCCGAGGCGTGCTTCGAGAAGCGGGAGGAGCTCCGCGTCGTCGAGCTCGCTCACGACGACCGCTGCATTCGCTGCGGCGCCTGCGTGGTGCAATGCCCCGTGGATGCCCTCGCCTTCGAAGACGAGTCCGGACAGCGCATCGAGCCCGACCAGATCCGCCGCTTCAAGTTGAATCTGCTCGGGCAGCGGAGAGTCTCGCCAGAAGGCTAGAGTCTGGAGATGGACGTGAACGCCGCCGCGCTGAGTGAGGCCCTGTCCTCGCTGGCCGGGCGCGGCGGGCCGGTGCTGGTGATCCTGTTGGGGCTCTCGGTGCTCGCCCTCACCCTCGTCCTGCTGAAGCTCTACCAGTTTGCGCGGCTGCGCCTGTGGAGTCGCGCGTGGCTCGAGCCGGTGCTGGCCGCGGTCGGCGTGGGCGAAGCCGAGCGCGCCATCACCCTGGCCGAGGCGAGCCCCAACCCGACGGCCCGGGTGGTGGTGGCGGCCGTGCGCGCGAAGATCGACCCGGGGCTCAGCGAGACCGGGGTCCGCGAAGAGGTGGAGCGCGTGGCCATCCGCGAGCTCGGTGCGCTCGAGGCGAACCTGCGCGGGCTCGAGACCATCGGCACCCTGGCACCGCTGCTCGGACTGCTCGGCACCGTGCTCGGAATGATCCGCGCCTTCATGCGTCTGGAAGAGGCGGGCTCGCGCGTGGACCCGGCGCTGCTCTCCGGTGGCATCTGGGAGGCACTGTTGACGACGGCAGTGGGTCTCGCCGTGGCGATTCCCACCATGGCGATGCTCGCCTGGCTCGAGTCCCAGATCGATCGCCTGCGCCGCGCCATGGGCGACGCGGCGACCCAGGTGCTGAACGCCTCGAGGCTCACGTCCCCGGCCGGGCCGGGCCCGGCTCCGGCTCCGTCGGACAGACGCACGTCGGCCCTGGCCCGGGAGCCGCAGCATGCGCTTTGAGTCCACGCGCCGCGCCCGGCGAGGAATCGGGCTCACGCCGCTCGTCGACGTGGTCTTCCTGCTGCTCATCTTCTTCATGCTCGCGAGCAGCTTCTCTCGGGAGAGCGCCTGGACCATCGGCATCGCCAACGCCGCGGCGGGTACTCCGGCCGCGCAGGACGCGCCGCTG
>JAPUKG010000031.1 GCA_027295775.1 Pseudomonadota bacterium | reverse complement strand
ATGCCGTACGCCTCGAGGGCCGCACGCAGGGCGTCGGTGCCGCTCGAGACCGCCACCCCGTGCTCGCACTCGCAGTGGCGGGCGAACTCGCGCTCCAGGGCCTGGGTGCGGGGCCCGAGCAGCAGGTTCATCTCGCCGAGGATGGCCTCGAACTCGCGCAGCAGCGCCGATTGGATCGGCCGGTACGACGCCTGCAGGTCGACCAGCGGAATCGGGTCGGGATCGGCTGCCGGCCCGGTTGCTGCTCCCGCGCGAAGGGGATCCCGTCCCATCCCGGGACGGTACCAGCTCCCGGCGCCAAGCCGGGGGCGGTGAGGCGGTGGGGCGGGCAGCCGAGCGTCGGGGTCAGCTGCCCGTGATGTCCGCCAGGAAGTGGTAGTAGCCCTCGGGCGCCGGTGCCGAGAGCTGGCAGCCGATGCCGGCGTGGGCCAGGACGGCCAGTCTGCGGGGCGTCTCTCGGCGGCTGGCGACCGTGGCCTGCAGCTCGAAGCTGTTCCCGCCGACGAGATGGAGGTGCACCACCACCCGGGAGCCCACGGGCGCCTTGGCGTGGGTCTGGACGAAGAACCCCTTGGGAGACAGGTCCCGGACCACTCCCAGGTACTGGGTGCCGTCGACCATCAGGTTGCAGTTGATCCGCCGCTTGGCTCGGGCGAACTCGCGCCTCGTCATGCTCCCCTCCGCGCGGGGCCGGCGTGCCCACGGGCCGGCAGGCCGGCGCCTCCCTTCGCATCGACGCGCCGTCCCCGCCACTCAAGCGATCCGACCCGCAGGGCGGCGAGCGGGTAGGATGGGGCCCGAAAGGGGACCCCGCGGTGGAACGCGAGCTTCCGGCCTGGCTCCGGGTGTTGGGAACGGGCCTCTCCTTCTCGATCTTCGGGCTCCTGTGCTTGCTGGGGGTGACGGTGCTGTTCCCCGCGGCGCGGCTTTGGGGCGGGCGCGAGGGCGGCGACCTCCGCGTGCAGCGCGTGATCCACCACTGCTTTCGCTTCTTCATGAAGACCGTGGAGGTCCTGGGGGTACTCCGGATTCGGGTCGAGGGCGCCGAGGCGCTGCGCGGCCCCGGGCCTCGGATCGTCGTTGCCAACCACCCGTCCCTGGCCGACGTGCTCCTACTCGTGAGCCAACTCCCGCAGGCCGACTGCATCGTGAAGCGCTCGGCCTGGTCGAACCCGTTCCTCGCCGGCGTGGTCCGCGCGGCGGGCTACCTGCCCAACGACGAGGGCGAGGCCCTCCTGGAGGCCTGCGCCACCCGGCTCCGCCAGGGCCGAACGGTCCTGCTCTTTCCGGAGGGAACCCGGTCTCCCGCCGGCGGGGTGGGCCGCTTCCGTCGCGGCGCGGCGCACCTGGCGCTGCGCACGGGGGTCCCCCTCCAGCCCGTGACGATCACGTGCGAGCCGCGCATGTTGATGCGCGGCGTGCCCTGGTATCGCGTTCCCGAGCGAGCGGGCCGCTTCGTGCTCCGGGTCGAGGAGCCCGTCTCGGCCCTCGAGTCCGACGGCGCGGAGCGGGCCCTGGCGGCACGCCGGCTCACTGCCCGGCTTCGCGAGGGATTCCAGAAGCGGTTAGTGTATACGCAGACTTGACGGCGTAACGGCGGCGAAACGTGGCTCCGATGGAGACGAAGGACGAAGTTGTCCAGGCGGTGGTGGTGATCCTGGTGGAGAGGTTTGCCCTCCGCGCGGAGGAGATCCAGCTCGAAAGTCGGTTCGGAGACGATCTGGATCTGGACAGCATCGACGCCATCGACTTTGCCGTGCACGTCGAAGAGGAGCACGGACTGGTCCTGGACGAGGACGATCTGAAGGAGCTCCGCACCGTCGGAGATGTGGTCGACGTGCTCTACCGAAAGCTCGAGGTGAGCACTCGCGGCGCGGCATGAGGGTCGTCCCCGCACTGCCGAGTCCCTGCAGATGAGCGTGAAGGCCGGGAGCGGAAGCGCGGCCTCGTGGGATCGCCGGGCCGAGCGTGGCGCCATGCTTGGGCTGCGCTTCGGCGTCGCGTTCTTTCGCCTCGTGGGGGCACGCCTGTGCCTGCTGCTGGCGATTCCCGTCGTGACCTACTTTTTCTTGACCGACCGTGACGGTCGCCGCGCTTCGCTCGACTACCTGCGCCGGGTCCATGCCACGCCCGACGGTCGCCGCGTGCTGGGCCGGCCCCCGACCCGGTGGACCAGCTACCGCCACTACCGGGGCTTCGCCCTGGCGATAGTGGACCGGCTGGATCTCTGGTTGGGCCGGGAGTCGCGCTTCTCCTTCGAGTTTCACGGGCGAGAGCCCCTGGCCAAGCTCGTGAAGGAGAAGCGGGGCGTGCTGGTACTGGGCGCGCATCTGGGGAGCTTCGACGCGCTGCGCGCACTCGCCCGTCTGGACCGAGTCGTGGTCAACCTGGCCATGTATACGAACCACGCGGCGCGCATCAACCGCGTCTTCCGCGATCTATCGCCCGAGGCCGAGGTGCGCGTCATCCCGCTCGACCCGACGTCGGCCCACTCGGTCTTCGCCCTGCGCGGCTGCATCGAGCGCGGCGAGATGGTGGCGATCCTCGCGGACCGCGTGCATCCGGGCGATCGCAGGCGTCGCTGTGAGGTTCCCTTCCTGGGGGCCCCGGCCTCCTTTCCGACCGGGCCCCACGAGCTGGCCGCGGTGCTGGGCTGTCCCGTCTTCCTGTTGCTCGGGCTGCGCACCGGCCGGCGGCGCTACGACGTGGTCGCCGAGCGCCTGTTCGAGCGCGTGGAGCTACCGCGGCGCCCGCCCGAGCGCGCGGCCCGGGTGGCGTCGTACGTGGCCGACTACGCCGCGGCCCTGGAGCGGCACGTGCTGCGCGCGCCTCTCCAGTGGTACAACTTCTTCGACTTTTGGGAGCAGCCCCGCTCCGGGAGGATGTCGTGAGACGACGCGTGGTGGTGACCGGGATGGCGGGCCTGTGCGCCCTGGGGCAGGACTGGAAGAGCGTGTCCGAGGGCCTGCGCGCCGGCCGCTCGGGGGTGACCTGCATCCCGGAATGGGATGGCATCGAAGGGCTGGCCACCCGTCTGGGCTGTCCGATCCCGGACTTCACGGTGCCCGAGTACTACCCGCGCAAGAAGACGCGGGGCATGGGCCGCGTGGCGCTCCTGGCCACGCGCGCTACGGAGCTGGCCCTCGACGACGCAGGGCTCCTCGAGAGTCCCCTCCTCGGCGGCGGCCGCGTCGGCATCTCGTACGGATCCACCAACGGGAGCCCGCCGGCATCGGACCTCTACTCGCAGAAGCTGAACGTCGATCGCAGCATCCGCGGCATCACGTCCACGGTCTACATCCAGTTCATGAGTCACACGTGCGCCGCGAACCTGGCGCAGTTCTTCGGCACGCGCGGCCGGATCGTGCCCACGTGCAGCGCCTGTACAGCCGGCAGCCAGGGCATCGGCTACGGCTACGAGGCCGTCCGCTACGGACTCCAGGATGTGATGGTGACGGGCGGCGCCGAGGAGTTCCACCTGAGCGGCGCCGCGGTCTTCGACATCATGCACGCCGCGTCCACTCGGAACGACACGCCCGATACCACGCCCCGGCCGTTCGACGCGTCGCGAGACGGGCTCGTGGTGGGGGAGGGCGCGGCCACCCTCGTGCTCGAGGAGCGGGAGCACGCCCGGACCCGGGGCGCGCGCATCTACGCGGAGGTCCTGGGCTATGGCACCAACTGCGACGGCCGGCACCTGACCACGCCCGACGCCGAGGGCATGGAGCGGGTCATGCGGCTCGCCCTGGCCGACGCCGAGCTCGGTCCCGACGCCATCGACTATCTGAGCGCCCACGCCACCGCCACCGAGGTGGGCGACATCGCCGAGAGCACCGCCATCGAGGCCGTGTTCGGCTCGCGCGTGCCAGTGAGCTCGCTCAAGGGTCACCTGGGCCACACCCTCGGCGCCTGCGGGGCCCTGGAGGCGTGGATCACCATCTCGATGGCCCGGGACGGCTGGGTGGCGCCGACCCTCCATCTGAGCGAGGTCGACGAGCGCTGCGGGCGCCTCGACTATGTCCGCGGGGCGCCGCGCGCCCTCGAGGTCGAGATTGTGGTCAGCAACAATTTCGCGTTCGGGGGGGTCAACACGAGCCTGGTCTTCGGCGGACTCTCGGAGTAGGCCCTGGCGAACTCGACCATCACCCCGCGCACGTTCCAGTTCCTGAAGGCGCTGGCCGCCCACAACGATCGGGCCTGGTTCAACGCCAACAAGGCGCGCTACCACGAAGTCGTGCGCGACCCCCTCCTGTGCTTCATCGCGGATGTCGGACCGAAGCTCCTGAAGATCAGCAAACAGGTGGTCGCAGACCCGCGTCCGGTGGGCGGCTCGCTCTTCCGCGTATACCGGGACACGCGCTTTTCGCGGGACAAACGCCCGTACAAGACGTACGCGGGCATGACCTTCCGACACGTCGACGGCAAAGACGTGCAGGCCCCGGGACTCTACCTGCACGTCGAGCCCGGGCGGATCTTCATGGCCGCGGGGATCTGGCACGGCGCCTCGGAGACCCTGGGCCAGATCCGCGACGCGATCGTGGCCCAGCCGGCGCACTGGAAGCAGGTCCGTGCGTCCCGCGCCTTCCGCCTCGACGAGAGCCAGAACGGTCTGAAGCGCGCGCCCCGGGGCTGCGACCCGGAGCACGTTCACGTGGAAGACCTGAAGCGCAAGAGCTTCACGTCGAGCGTCACCTTCACCCAGCAGCAGGCCTGCGCCTCCGACTTCCCCTCCCGTTTCGCGCGGGTGTGCCGCCAGCGGAGCCCGCTGATGGCGTTCCTCGCGGACGCGGTCGGGCTCCCCTGGTGAGCGGCGCGTGCTCTTCCAGCGCCGCTTGTCGGCCTCAGTCGCCCCGGCCGACGACGGTGAGGTGCAGCACCGCCTGCCGGCGGCCGTCGAACCCGCACAGGGCGTTCAGGCGGTCGTCGACGAAGGAGGCCAGGTTCCGGGCGGTGAGCCCGATCGCCTCGGCGGCCAGGTAGGCGCGCTGCGCGATGGCGCCGGCCTCGATCAGCAGATCGCGGT
>JAPUKG010000309.1 GCA_027295775.1 Pseudomonadota bacterium | reverse complement strand
TGCCCTCCCGGCACGTCACGAGCCACGGCTCGTCCACGCCCTGGCTCGCGATCACCGCGCGCCAGCCGGCGGTCTGCTGGGCGACGGCCGTGGGACAGGCCCGAAGGAAGTCATCCAGCTCGCGGGCGGTCTCTCCGTCCGGCGACAGTGACCGGACCGCGGAGACCGCCAGGCTCACCTTCCCGACTCGAGGAAGATGCGCTCGCCGTTCTTGCGGATCGATTCCTGGGCCGCCTCGAGCATGCGAACGACCGAGAGCCCCGCCGCGCCGTCGGTCGGGCACGGCACGCCGCGCACGATGGCGTCGCGGAAGCTCTCGCACACCTTCTGGAGCGGCTCGGTCTTGTCGATGTGGGGCGCGTACATGTCGCCCACCCGGTAGTCGACCAGCGCCTGCTCGCGGCTGCCCGCGTCGCCGGCCAGGGTGACGCCCTTGTCGTAGACCCGAACCTTCTCGCTGGGCTCGAGATCGTCGTACACGATCATCCGGCGCGAGCCTCCGATCAGGGTCGACCTCACCTTGACCGGCGCCAACCAGTTGACGTGGAGATGGCCGATGAACGAGCCGTCGTATCCCACTGTGACGTAGGCCTGGTCCTCGAACTGGCCGTAGTGCCGGGTGCCGATGGCGGAGACCCAGCGCGGCGACGCATCGACCAGGTAGTCGAGGATCGAGAGGTCGTGGGGGGCGAGGTCCCAGAGCACGCTGGTGTCGGTCTGGAAGAGCCCGAGGTTCACCCGCACGAAGTCCGCGTACAGCAGCTCGCCCACCGCGCCGCTCTCGATGATCTCGCGCGCCTTCTGCACCGCCCCGCTGTAGATGAAGGTGTGATCGACCTGGAGCGTGAGCCCGCGGGCCTCGGCCAGCTCCACCAGGGTCTCCGCCGACTCGACCGAGTCGGTCATCGGCTTGGTGACGAGCACGTGCTTGCCGGCCTCGAGGGCGGCGCGAGCCAGGGGGAAGTGGGTGCGGACCGGCGTGCAGATGACGACGCCATCGACGTCGGGGTCGCCGAGGACGTCCTCCGTTCGATCGACCCGCCGGATCGTGGGGTAGGTCTTGCGGACGGCCTCGACGCGCTCCGGGTCGCTGTCGCAGGCCACGCGCACCTCGCAACCGTCCAGGGCGTGTAGGTTGCGGATGACCTTGGGGCCCCAGTAGCCGCAACCGAAGACCGCGACGCGCAGCACGGGGTCAGCCGCTCCCGGACTCCGCTGCCTGTCGACTGCCCATCACCTTCCGGATCGGCTTCTTGCCCATGACCTTGGCGATGGCCTTCTCGAAGCCGTGGTCCCACTCCATGTGCTGCCAGTCGTTGCAGCGGCTGCACATCTCCATCTCGTTCCACTGTCCGGTGAGGTGGAGCTTCCGGAACTTCTCGTAGACGGGGCTCTGCCAGACCTCCTGGATGGTGTGGTTCTCGAGCGTCGCCACCACGCCCCGGTTGAACCAGTCCTCGACGCAGAAGCGGATGGCGCCGTCGTGGTTGATGGTGACGCGCTTCCAGAACTGGGGACACGGCCAGCGAACCAGGTCGTCCTTGAAGTAGGTCTCGGACACGTTGACGATACCGAGGTCGGTGTTGAGACCGCGAACCAGCACCTCGTCGACGTATTGGCCCCAGTACGCCTTGAAGGCCTCCACCTCGTCGAGCGCCTCCTTCTGGCTGATAATGCTGGTCATGATCCGGGTCGGAGAGCCCAGCTCGTCTCGGAGCTCGATCAGCCGTTTCAGGTTCGCGGTGACCTTGTCGAACTTCCCGCGGATCCGGATCTTCTCGTAGGTCTCCTTGGTGTGGGCGTCGAGGCTGACGTCGATCACGTCGATGGGCGCCAGCAGGAGGCGCCGCATCTTCTCCTCGTTCAAGGCCATGGCGTTCGTGGTCAGATCGACCGGGCCGATTCCGGCGCGCTTGGTCTCCTCCACCATGTCCACGAACTTGGGGTGGAGCATCGATTCGCCGTCGGCCGCATAGCGCACGACCCAGAGCTGGTCCTTGAAGCGCGCCATCTCCTCCACGAGCTTGGTGTGGAGGGCGGGGTCCATGAAGGTGCCCTTGTAGCCCGGGCTCTTCTTGATCACGGGATGGGCGCAGTGGATGCAGGCCATGTCGCACAGGTTGGTCACCGCGATCACGATGATCGGCGGGAACTCCTTGTGCTCGGGCTCGACGAAGCCGAAGTCCCCCTCCGCCACCGGCTCGGGGACAACCGGGTCGACGAAGATCGCGGGATTGGGGTCGTCCAGGGGGTGGCCACTCATTGGGGTGCCTCGGGTCGGGTGCATGGGAGGGCTGGCGGAACTCATCATCGTATCAGGCCAACCCGTTGGATGTAAATCGGATTTGGCACCGGGAACCTTGACCCCCGAGGGGTCACTCGATGTAGCCCAGGCTGCGCAGGAGCTCCTCCTGACGCTCGGCCGAGGGATCGCGCGCCCCGAAGGAGTCGCGCCGGTGCGCCTCCACCAGCACCCGCTTGTACTCGGCCAGCCGCTCCATCATGCGGCGGTGCTCGGGATTTGCCGGGTCGTGAAGGTTCCGGGTTTCCCCGGGGTCGCTCGCCCAGTCGTGGACCGACAGCGCGGG
>JAPUKG010000308.1 GCA_027295775.1 Pseudomonadota bacterium | reverse complement strand
GGCGCGGCGACCCGGCGCCGGGCCTCGACGACCCCGCGCAGCCCCGGACGACCGCGCGCGCCGTCGTCGTGGGCGCGGTCTACGACGGCGCCCGCGATCGCTACGGTGGCCTCCTCACCGACCGCCTGATCTACACCGACTACGCCATGGGCTTCGTGCGCGGCGCCCGGCTGCAATCCGACGGCGCCGTCCGGGACGACGTCTTCCTCACCCACGTCGACTACGTGACGGACCTGCCGTCGGTCCGGACGGGTATCTCTACGGCGTGAGCGCGGCGGGCGACGGCGGGCTCTTCCGCCTGGAGCTGCGCTAACGCAGCAGGTGCGCTAGCGGGCGCTCTTCAGCGCCTCGAGCCGGGCGAGCAGGCTCGAGCTGTCCCAGCGCCCGCCGCCCATGGCCTGGACCTCGGCGTAGAGCTGATCCACCAGGGCGGCCAGGGGAAGCCGCGCTCCGCTGCGGCGCGCCTCGTCCAGGGCGATGGCGAGGTCCTTGCGCATCCAGTCGACCGCGAAGCCGAAGTCGAACACACCGGCCAGCATCGTCTCGGTGCGGTTGTCCATCTGCCACGACTGGGCCGCGCCCTTCGAGATCACGTCCACCACCGCGGCCGGGTCGAGCCCCGCGGCGCGGGCGAAGTGGAGCCCTTCCGCGAGACCCTCCACCACCCCGGCGATGCAGATCTGGTTGACCATCTTCGCGAGCTGCCCGCTTCCGCTCGGTCCGAGCCGCTCGACACAGCGGGCGTAGCAGTCGATCAGGGGCAGTGCCTTCTGGAACGCGTCCTCGTCCCCGCCGACCATCACGGTGAGGGCGCCGTTCTCCGCACCGGCCTGGCCGCCGGACACGGGTGCGTCCAGGAAGCTGATGTCGCGCGCGGCGGCGTCGGCTGCCAGCTCCCGGGCCAGGCGCGCGGAGGCCGTCGTGTGGTCCACGAACACCGCGCCCGGGGCCATGGCCGGGATCGCGCCCACCTCTCCCACTGCGATCTCGCGCACGTCGTCGTCGTTGCCGACGCACGCGAACACGAAGCGCGCGCCTGCGGCAGCGTCCGCCGGGGTGGCGGCGCGGCTTCCGCGATTCGCCGCCAGCCACTTCTCGGCCACGCTGGCGGTGCGGTTGAAGACGGTGACCTGGTGACCCGCCGCGGCCAGGTGGCCGGCCATCGCGGAGCCCATGACCCCGAGGCCGAGGAAGGCGACGCGCTCGCTCACCGCGATGGATCTCGCTGGATCCCGGACTAGATGACGCCCAGCTCGCGCCCGACCTTGGAAAGGGCCTCGAGGGAGCGGTCCAGGTGCTCGCGCGTGTGGGTCGCCATGTAGGAGGTGCGGATCATGGCGCGGCCCGCGGGCACCGCCGGCGTGATGATCGGATTGGTGAAGACACCCTCTTCCTGAAGCCGGCTCACCATGGTGAAGGCGGTGAGGTCGTCGCCGACCAGCATGGGGATCACGGGCGAGGCCGAGTCGCCGGTGTCGAAGCCGAGGCCCTCGAGCTCGTGCTTCATGTAGTCGGTGGTCTCCCAGAGTCTCTTGCGTCGCTCGGGCTCTCGCTCGATGATCTCGATCGCCTTGATCACCGCCGCCGCAGAGGCGGGCGGGGGCGCCGCGGAGAAGATCTGTGCGCGAGAGTTGTGGCGGATGTAGTCGATCACGCTCTCGTCGCCGCAGATGAAGCCGCCGATCGCGGCCAGGGACTTGGAGAACGTGCCCATCAGCAGGTCCACCTGGTCCTCGAGCCCGAAGTGCTCCGCGATGCCGCGACCGTTCTCCCCGAAGACGCCGATGCCATGGGCGTCGTCCACCATGAGGCGGGCTCCGTGCGGCTCGCGCAGCTTGACCAGGGCGGGCAGGTCGGCGACGTCGCCCTCCATGGAGAAGACGCCGTCGACCACGATCAGCTTTCCGTGGCTCGATGGCGCGCGTTCGAGCTTGCCTTCCAGGTCCGCCATGTCGTTGTGCTTGAACTTGAAGCTCTTGCCGAAGCCGAGGCGCGCGCCGTCGATGATGGACGCGTGGTCGAGGTTGTCGAGGAACGCGATGTCGTGTCGGCCGAGGAGACACGAGAGCACGCCCAGATTGACCTGGTAGCCGGTCGAGAAGGAGAGCACGGCCTCGCGCTTCATGAAGTGCGCGAGCCGCTCTTCGAGCTCCACGTGTACGTCGAGGGTTCCGTTCAGGAGCCGAGAGCCCGCGCAGCCCGTTCCGTAGCGGGCGAGCGCCGCGGACGCGGCCCGCTTGACTTCGGGGTGGGTGGTCAGGCCCAGGTAGTTGTTCGAGCCCAGCATGATGACCTTCTGGCCGTCGATGCTGACCACCGGGTCCTGGGCGGAGGAGATGCGGCGGTAGTAGGTGTACACACCCGCCGCTCGGACCTCGCGTACGAGGCTGTACTCCTCGCACTTCTGAAACACGTCCACGCCACTTCCTCCGCTGTGGGCCGCGACATGTCGGGGTGCGCGCGGCAGCGCTCGAGTCTGTGTCCCGTATCGGGGGAACGAGTGGGGCGGGAGAGGGGTTCGCCTTTGAAATGGAGCGCGGAGCGTACCGCAGCCCGATCGGCACCGTCACCCGAGTGCACCCCCGCGGGACGGTCGGTGAGGCGATTCGACCCCCCCGATCCGCAAGGTGGGCAGAGTACCGATAGAATCGGCTCGTGCTGCGCGGTGCACTCCGCATCCTGTTGGTCGCACTGATGTGCGTCGCGCTCGAGTCTCCCGCACGCGCGCAGGAAGCGCCGCCCGCAAGCGAGGAAGCGCAGGTCACAGAAGGGGCGGCGCCCGTTGCGGACGAAGAGCCCGTCGAGCCGTCGACCGACTTCGATCCACTCTTCAGTGAGGATCTCGGTGAGCTCGAAGAGTTGGACGGATTCCCCGATCCGCTCGAAACGCTGAACCGACCGATCCTGCGCTTCAACCAGGAGCTCGACCGCTGGGTGCTCGACCCGCTCACGCGCGCCTACCGCTTTGTCGTTCCCGGCTTCGCGCGCCGCGCCATCCGGCGCGTCCTCCTCAACATCGACAGCCCGCCGGTGATCGCGAACGACCTGCTGCAGCTCGAGTTCAAGGACGCGGGTGTCACGCTGTTGCGCCTCTTGGTGAACAGCACGTTCGGAATCGGCGGACTGATCGAGGCCGCCGAGACGCTGGGTCTCGAGCCCCACCAGTCAGACTTCGGCCAGACCCTCGCCCTGGCCGAGACGCCGAGCGGTCCCTTTCTGATTCTCCCGGTGCTCGGTCCGTCGAACGCCCGCGATGGCTTCGGCCAGATCGTCGACGCCTTCCTGCGTCCCACCACCTACGTGTTCCCCTTCCTGAGCCCACAGCAGCTCTTCTTTCCCGGAACCCTCGGCATCACCCTGCGCGAGTCGCAGATCGACGCGCTGAAGGCGCTCGAGAAGGGATCCGTCGACTACTACGCCGCGCTGCGCAATGCGGTCTACCAGAACCGCCAGGCGCACATCTGGGGGCGCCGCGAGCACCGACGCGAGGACTGGCGTCCGCCCGAGGTGGCGGACGACTAGTTGTCCGCCGCCGCCCCGACGCTGGCCAGCTCCTGGGCCTTCTCGACGACGCTGGTGAGCAGCGTCTCGAAGCCACCGCGCTTCAGCACCGAGCCGTACTCGGAGCGACGCAGCGCCAGCTCGCTGATGGTCCCGTTCAAGTAGATGTCGACGATGCGCCAGCCAGCATCGGTCTGGCGCAGCCGGTAGTGGAGCTGCACGTCGTCGCCTTCGGGATTGAGGAGCGTGGTGCGCACCAAAACGGTCTGGTGGGCGAAGGGCTCCTCCCCGTGGGTCTCGAAGGACTGTCCGGTGTAGCCCACGAAGCGGTCCGCGTAGTTGGCCGCCATCATGCTTCGGAACGCATCGCGCCAGAGCGCCTGGTCCGCCTCCCCGAGCTGCCTCCAGTGTCGTCCCACCGTCTTCTCCGCCATGAAATCGAGGTCGTAGTAGTCGTCCAGGGCGGGTCGCAAAAGCGCGTAGCGGCCGTCGTAGCCGAGGTCGTCGGAGCGCATCATCGCGTCGAGCAGCTTCGCGTGAAGGCTCTCGACGATCTGGATCGACGATGGGGCGAGGGCCTGGGCCGCGGCCGAGACCGGCGAAACCCACACGAGCATCGAGAGGAGCGCAATCCGGATCTTCAAGGGCTTCCTCGGCCGGCG
>JAPUKG010000307.1 GCA_027295775.1 Pseudomonadota bacterium | reverse complement strand
CCGCAGTCGCTCCACCACGTCGGGGCGCTGACCCGCGAGGTTCCTCGACTCGATCGGATCGTTGGACAGCCGGTAGAGCTCCGAGACCTCGGAAGGTGTGTCCCGATTCAGGACCAGGAGCTTCCACTCGCCGTCCCGGATCGCGCCCCGTCCGAGGGAGATGTCGAGCAGGAGCTCGGACCGGTCGAGCGGGTCGTCCCCCGGCCCCGCGAGCGCGGGCCACATGTCGCGGCCGTCCACGGGCAGGGTCTGCTCAGTCGACACACCGGCCAGCCGGAGCAGGGTGGGATAGAGGTCGACCACGTGGATCGGCACATTGGTGACCCGCCCGGCCGGAAGGCGCCCGCGCCACGAGACGAAGGCCGGCACGCGAATCCCACCCTCGTAGGCGTTGCCCTTCTGTCCGCGCAGCGGCGTGTTGTCGCCCTCGGCCTTCGGGTGGCCGCCGTTGTCGCTGGCGAACACGACGATCGTGTCGTCGAGGCGCCCGTCCTCCTCGAGGGCCGCGACGATGCGGCCCACACCGTCGTCCAGCGCGCTCACCATCGCCGCGTAGGTGCGGCGCCGGGGGTCGTCGATCTCCGGGTAGCGGTCCCGCTGCACGTCCGGGGCCTGGAGGGGCGAGTGCGGCGCGTTGAAGGCCAAGTACAGGAAGAAGGGGCGCCCGGGGTCGACGCGCCGGATCCAGCGCACCGCCTCGTCGGCCAGGAGGTCGGTTGCGTATCCCTCCTCGTCGACCGCGATTCCGTTGCGGTGCCAGTCGAGACCCCCGTAGAGCTCGTGGGTGAAGTAGTCGATGGCGCCGTTGTAGTGACCGTAGTGGTGATCGAAGCCCCGCCACAGCGGGAGGTACGCCTCCCGGGCCGCGCCCAGGTGCCACTTGCCGAGAACGGCAGTCGCGTAGCCCGCGCCCTTCAGGGCCTCGGCCAGGGTGCGCTCCTCGAGGGGCAGACCGTCCTTCTCCCAGGGACGGATCAGCCCCTTCTGCAGCCCCATGCGCATGGGGTAGCGGCCCGTCAGCAGCGCGGCGCGGGTCGCCGAGCAGTAGGGCTGCACGTAGAAGCTCTCGAGGCGAACTCCCTCCGTCGCCAGCGCGTCGAGGTGCGGCGTCCGGATCTCGCTGCCGTGGTAGCCGACGTCGTTCCAGCCCAGGTCGTCGGCCAGGATCAGCAACACGTTGGGCTGGCGCGGTCGTGCGTCGCACGAGGCGAACAGCCCGATCGCGGCGACCCCGATCGCGACGACCCGGATCGGCAGGACGAGGATGCAGGCCCGCGCCATCGCCGGACAGGGTAGGGGCTACCAGATCTCGCGCACGGGGTCGGGCGGGCTGCTCAGGAGCCCACTCCGACGAAGGCGGCGATCCGGTCCGCCAGCAGGTCCGCGTGGGTGATCGGCAGCATGTGGCTGCCGCCGTCGATTACCAGGAGCTCCGAGTCGGCGGCGTTGCGGTGGAACCACTCGCTGATGGCGAGCGGCGCCGACCGGTCGTCGTCGCCGTGGATCAGCAGGATCGGCTGGGGGGCGGCCTCGAGGTACAGCTCTTCGCTGCCGAACCGGGCTCCCTCTTCGCGCCACGCGCGGAGCGCGGTCGGGTTGTCGAGATTGGCATGGACGTGGGTCATCCACCAATCGGGCTGCGGGCCCTCGCTGAACGCCTGGACGAAAAAGACGGATCGCAGTCCGCGAGCCACCGGGGGCACCGCGGCCATCCAGGCCAGAACCGGTCGCGAGAACAGCACGGCGGCGGCGGCGGGCGGCTCCTGCATCACCTCCGCAGGACCGCCGCTTCCCACCAGTACGAGCCGCGCGATCCGGTCCGGTGCGAAGCCGGCCGCGCGGATCGCGACCGGCCCGCCGTAGGACCAGCCGATCACGGTGGCGTCGCGCAGGTCCTCGGCTTCCAGCAGGGCCACGAGCTCCCGCGCGTTGGCCTCGACGGTGAAGTCGTCGTCGGGGCGCGGGTCCGAACGGCCGAAGCCGACTCGGCCGTACGCCAAGGCAAAGAGGCCGCGCGTGGCCAGCGCCTCGGTGAGGGGTGCCCAGTCGTAGGCGGTGCCCGGGAGTCCGTGGACCAGCACCACCGGCGGCCCCGCTCCGCGTTCCACCGCGTTGACGGCGACGCCGTCGCCGACGGGAATGCGCCGGCCCGGGGGCGGCAGCTCGAACACCTCCGCCGGGAACACGGCGAAGTAGAGCGGGGGCAGGGCGATCGCCGCCACGAGGAGAAGCAGCAGTGCGAGCAGGACACGTCTCATGGCTCCCCCTTCCTTCGCGATCCCCAGTCTGGGGGATCGTTCCCCTCCAAGTCAATCGAAGCTGGCCTCGGCGGGCCCCGCTGGGCTAGACCCGGACGATGCGGCCCGACTTCCCGTTCAAGCCCAGCGCGTTCCCGTTCTTCTACGGCTGGGTGATCCTGGGCGCCGCCACCCTCGGCATCGCCATGAGCATGCCGGGGCAGACCATGGGCGTGTCGGTCTTCACGGACCACCTGATCCAGGCCACCGGCCTCACGCGGCTCGAGATCAGCAACGCCTACCTCCTGGGCACGCTCGTGAGCGGGCTGCTGCTCCCCTACGGCGGAACCCTCGTCGATCGCTTCGGCGTGCGGCGCATCGTCGTCGCGGCGTGCGCCGGGCTGGCGGGGGCCCTCGTCCTGCTCTCGAACAGCGATCGCCTGGCGGGCACATTGGCTTCCCAGGCGGGCTGGCTCTCGGTGGGCGCCGCCGCGTGGGGCGTGCTCGCCCTCGGCTTTACAGGCATCCGCTTCGCGGGCCAGGGCATGCTGACCCTGGTCTCGCGCACGATGCTGGCGCACTGGTTCGAGAGCCGGCGCGGTCTGGTCTCCGCGCTCTCGGGACCCTTCGTGAACTTCGCCTTCGCGAGCGCGCCGCTTCTGCTCTCGCTGTGGATCGCGCGCGCCGGCTGGCGCGGAGCCTGGCTGGAGATGGCGCTCGGGGTGGGCGTCGTGATGGGCAGCCTGGGCTGGCTCCTCTTCCGCGACAACCCCGAGGAGTGCGGGCTGCGCGCCGACGGCGCCGAGGCCGCGCCCGCGGCGGCCGGCGGCGCCCCGGAGCCCGCCCGCCGCGACTTCACGCGCGGCGAGGCGTTGCGGACCGGGGGCTTCTGGCTCGTGACCCTCGGCATCGCCACCCAGGCGCTGGTGGGCACCGGCATCGCCTTCCACATCGTCGACCTGGGCGCCGAGGCCGGTCTCAGCGAGACGAACGCGGTCTCGATCTTCCTGCCAATCGCGTTGATGAGTGTTCCGATCGGCTTTGCAGCGGGCGCGGCCCTCGACCGCTTCCCGGTCCGCTACTCGATGATGCTCGTGATGCTGGGGCAGTGCGTCATGTTCGCCGGCATGGCCAACTTCGGCGACCCATGGCTCCGCGCCGCGGGGATTGCGGGCTGGAGCCTCGGCGCGGGCTTCTTCGGGCCCCTGATGACCGCGGCCATGCCCAACTTCTTTGGCCGCACCCACATCGGTGCCATCCAGGGCGCGATGATGATGTGCCTGGTGATCTCGAGTGCCCTGGGCCCGTCGGCGCTGGCCCTGTTCAAGGATGCTTTCGGCTCCTACGCACCCGGGCTCTACGCGCTGATCCTCCTGCCCCTGACCGTGTTCGTGGCCGCGCCCTTCACGGGCGATCCGCGGCGGGCCGACTGACGGGTGTATCCTGCGAGGGACCGGCGACACGGGGAGTGGAGGGACGAGCCATTTCTTCCGCTGAGGCCGCGCGGACGGCTCTGGCCATCGCGGGCACCGTACTCCTGGTGGCGGGCAACGCCCTCGCTTCCGGGGAAGGAGACGGGGACGAGCTGCTGGCCGAGCTCGGCTGCGCCGGCTGCCATCCCGGACTCGACGTCTCCGCTTCCCGCGCGCCCGACCTCGGCTCCGCCGGCCTGCGCTTCGAGTCGCCCTACGTCTTCGACTACCTGGAGCATCCGGCTCCGGTGCGGCGCCAGATTGGCGCCGCGCGCATGCCCGACTTCGACCTCGGCCCCGAGCAGAACCTCTCGCTGGCGCTCTTCCTCGACGGGCGGCACCGCCCGCCGCCGGACGGACCCGCGCTCCCTCCGTTGCCGGGGCGGGGCGCGCGCCCTCTGCCCGCCGATGCATCCAGCGCCGCGGCGGTCGACCTCGCCGAGGGCGCGGGCTGCCTGCAGTGTCACAGTCACGGAGAGCGGGGCGGGCGCGTGGCGTTGGACCTGGCGAACGCCGCGGCGCGGCTGCGCCCGGCGTGGCTGCGGGGCTACCTGACCGACCCCGCCCGCCACCAGCCCGGCGTGGTCATGCCGCCCCTCTTCTACCGCGCCGATCGGGACGGCACTCGCTACGTGGAGCTCGCTCCCGGCGCCGGGCGCTCCCTGCAGGCACTGATGGCCGCTCTGCAGGTGGCGTCCGCCGAACGCCGGCAGGAGCTCGAGGCTTCGTACACCACGGCGCGCGCGCGTCATCCCGCGGCCAGCGCCCGGCGCGGAGAGGCGATCTTCCGCGCCCAGAACTGCGCGGGCTGTCACCCACTCGACGGCATTCCCGCTCGCAGCGACGCGCCGGACCTGGGCTTCGAGGGCGCCCGAGTCCGCGCGGACTGGCTCGCGTCCTATCTTCGCGATCCGGAGCCAATCCGACCGTCGGGCGCCCCGCCGGGCTCGGGCGCCCGCATGCCGCGCTTCCGCCTGTCCGAGCCCGAGCTGGCGACGCTCGTCGCTTCGCTGATGGCGCGGGGCTCCGAGCGGCGGGCGAGCGAGGACTGGAACCGCCCGCTCAGCCGCTTCGCCGCCCAGAAGGCGTCCCGACTGCTCCGCGAGAAGCTCTCGTGCCTGGGCTGCCACGAGCTGGGCGGGGAAGGCGGTCGGATCGGACCGGATCTCTCGAGCCTGTCGCGGCGCCTGCAGCCCGGCTTCGTCCGGTCCTTCGTCGCCGACCCGAAGGCGTGGATCCCACACTCGCCGATGCCGGTGCGACGCTGGACGTCCGAGTCGTTGGATCGGGTGGTCCGCTACCTGGTGCAGCAGCGGGAGCCGCGCCGGAAGCCGGCGTACATGGCGCTGACGCCGCCTTCAGCGGAGACCTCCGGGCCCAAGGGCGAGCCGCTCTACCGCACGCACTGCGCCGCCTGTCACGGAGCGGGCGGTGGAGGCGATGGGTTCAACGCGCCCTTCCTGCCGGTCGCGCCCACGCGCCACGCCGATCCCGCGGCGATGAGCCGGCGGCCCGACGACACGCTCTTCGACGGGATCTTTGCCGGCGGCGCCATCCTGGCCCGGAGCCCGCGCATGCCGGCCTGGGGACACACGCTCTCGAGGTCCGAGATCTGGGGCCTGGTCTCCGCGATCCGAACCCTCTGCGCTTGTGAGGGGCCCTCCTGGTCCCGCGATGGCGCGGATCCGGGGAACTGACGGCGTTGGCGAAGCAACGGAGACGGAAGAAACGGAGCGCGCGGCGCAATCGACGCGCCGGAGGCGCGCGGCGCGACGCGAAGGCGGGGGCCGGTGGGAAGCGAAGCGTCGCGCGGGTGGTCGGGCTGGTGGCCGCGCTCGGCGTCGCCATCGCGCTCTGGATCCTCTGGCCCGACCGCGCTGACGACGCTCCCGAGCAGACCCGGGCTCCGGCGACCGTTCAGCCCTGGGACCTCCCCCCGCCGCGCTCGCCCGAGAGCGCGGGAGGTCCGGCCTTCGAGGACTTCGCCGGCGCCGACGCCTGCGCCGCGTGTCACCCGGCGCAGTCTCGGGCCTGGAGCGCGTCCACCCACGGCCGCGCGAGCGGTTCTCCTTCGCGGGAGACCGTTGTCAGCGATTTCGACGGGACCGTCCTCGAGTTCTCCGACGCGCGGGTTCGCCTCGAGGAGGACGGCGATGCGTTCCTCTATCACGTCGAGCGGGAGGGTCGCCCGACCGAGACGCTCGCGGTCAGCGCCTTCGTGGGAGGCGGCCACATGATCGGCGGCGGTACCCAGGCCTCGTTCTCGACCTTTCCCGACGGCTCGCTGCGCCTCCTGCCCTTCGACTACAGCGCGACCCAGTCGCTCTGGTTCTGCGACCTGGCCGGAGGGGCCGGTGGCGGTGGCGGTGGCTGGACGCCCATCACGCCCGAGCTCTCCCTCGACCGTTGCCGGCACTGGCCGCCCCAGAGCATCTTCGTGTCGAACTGCGGAAACTGTCACAGCAGCCAGCTCGACGCGCGCTTCGACGCCGAGTCCCGGCGACTCGAGATCCGCACCGTCGACCTGGCGATCAACTGCGAGTCGTGTCACGGACCGGGACGTCGGCACATCGAGCTCGCGGAGTCGCCGGGGTTCGAGACGCTCGAGGACATCGGCATGCAGCCCCTGGCGCTCCTCGACAGCGATGAATCGCTCGGCGTGTGCTTCCGCTGCCACGCCAACACCCAACGGCTGGCCCCCGGCTACCTGCCGGGACGCCGCTTCGAGGACTACTACGCCCTCAATTTCTACGAG
Organism: Pseudomonadota bacterium; assembly: GCA_027295775.1. Classification (GTDB taxonomy): domain Bacteria; phylum Myxococcota_A; class UBA9160; order UBA9160; family UBA4427; genus JAPUKG01. Next base: position 705 of record JAPUKG010000307.1, on the reverse strand, counting down.
TCCGAGATCCACCACCCCGACGGCCGCACCCTCCCCTTCGGCTACCAGGACGGACACCTCTACAGCGACTGCTCGCGGAACGGCTCGCTGGTGTGCACGGACTGTCACGATCCCCACAGCCAGCAGTACCGGGACATCGACGGCTTCGGCCTGCCGGGCCGATTCGACGATCGCCAGTGCGTGGACTGCCACGCCAGCAAGGCCGAGGCCCCCGAACGGCACACGCGCCACGCGAGGGGCTCGGCCGGAAGCGCGTGCACGGCCTGCCACATGCCCTTCTTCCAGCAGCGCCATATCGGCACGCAGGTTCGCTACGCGCGATCGGACCACACGATCGCGATTCCGCGCCCCCAGTTCGACGCCGAGCAGGGTCTCGAGGGTGCGTGTGCCCAGTGCCATGCGGATCGGAGCGTCGAGGCGCTGAGCGCCGCGGTGGAGACGTGGTGGGGGGAGCTCAAGCCGCACCCGCCGGCCGTGGCCGGCCTGGCCGAGGCGCGGCGCGGCGGAGACGTCGGCCGGCTCGTCGATGTCTTCGTCCGCGAGCGTCCGCCGCATCCGCCCGCGGACTTCGATCTGCTGCGCAGGGTGGGTGCCGTCGGGGCGACGGGTCTCGGGGGACTCCGCCCCGAGGCGCTCGCAAAGCTGAAGCGGATCGCCGCGCAGGGCCCGATCGACGAACGCGCACTGGCACTCGCGCTCCTGCAC
>JAPUKG010000306.1 GCA_027295775.1 Pseudomonadota bacterium | reverse complement strand
CCGCGTCGAGCAGGACGGCGGTGTAGAACTCCACGTTGGCCTCGAGCGGGCGATCCGGGTAGCGCGCGCGGAGCAGCGCGCGGGCCTCGCGTTCGACGGCCCGCGCCAGGGCCAGTCGCTGGGATGCCACGCCGGCCGCGGCCAGACGCTCGACGGCCTGCTCGAAGACCGCGGCGCGGGGGTCGCGCACCCGGTAGACGCGGTGCCCCATGCCCATGATGCGCCGTCCCGCGGCTAGCTCGGCCTCGAGCCAGGCGCGCGCGGCCTCGGGCGTTGCAATCGAGTCGAGCATCTCGAGGACGGGCCCCGGCACGCCGCCGTGGAGCGGCCCCTTGAGCGCGCCCACCGCGGCGACGACGGCGGAGACGGTGTCCGATCCGGTCGAGGCCACGACGCGCGCGGTGAAGGTCGACGCGTTCATGCCGTGCTCGGCCACCGTCGTCAGATAGGCGTCGAGGGCGGCGACCTCGGCCTGGCCCGCGGCGGCGCCCGCAATCATGCGCAGGGTGTCTGCGGCGTGAGACAGAGACGGATCGGGGGCGACCGGCTCCGCGTTCGCCAGCTGGCGGCGCGCCCACGCGGCCACGAAGACGGCGACGGCCCCGGTGATCGCCACCCGCTCGGCCTGTTCGTCAGCTTCGGTTTCGGGGTCGATGCGCAGGTGGGCGACGGCGGTGCGCAGGGCCTCCATGCCGTCCGGGTTCCCGAGGGCGTCGCCCAGGTGGGAGAGCGCCGCGAAGGCGCGCTGGCGGGCCCTGCCCAGTCGGGACCGGAGCGGCGAGCCGAGCTGGGCCGGCTCCTTCTCGAGCTCCCCGGTCCAGAGCAGGCTGCATACCCCTTCGAAGGGGATGCGGCCGGCCAGGCTCTCCACGTCGTGGCCGCGGACCACGAGACGCCCTCGGGCCCCGTCTACCCGCGACAGCATCGTCTCGGCCACGATCACGCCTTCCAGCCCATCGGCCAACGGTTCGATCGCCCTGCTCGCCATGTTTCGCCCTCCCCGTGTCGGTCTGGAGGCGTTACCATAGATCAATGAGCAACATTGATCAACAAACACAAGATGATCAATCTAAGGAGGCGATCTCGGCCCGCGAGGCGGCTGGCTTCCTGGGCGTGAAGCTGCCGACCCTCTACGCCTACGCCAGCCGCGGCCTCGTGCGCAGCGTGCCCGGCAGCCGGGGGCGGGCCCGCCAGTACCTGCGCGCAGATCTCGAGCGGCTGCGCGCCCGGAGCGACGCCCGTTCGGGCCACGGCCCGGTGGCGGCCAACGCACTTCGCTGGGGCGAGCCGGTGCTCGACTCGGCGATCACCGCCATCTCGCCCGAGCGCGGTCCGATCTACCGGGGCAGCCCGGCGCTGGAGCTGGCCGAGGGCGACGTTGCGTTCGAAGCCGTGGCCGAGCTGCTCTGGTCGGGGAGCCTGCCCGCCTCGCCCCCGAGCTGGATCGCCCACGACTTCCCCTTTCCGGTGGCCACCCTGCGCCGGCTCCTCCCCGACGACCTGGCTCCCCTGTCCGGCATCGCGGCGGTCGTGCCGCTGCTCGCCAGCTGGGATCGGGGTCGCTTCACGGTGCGGCCGGCGGCGGTGTTGCCGCGCGCGCGCTCGCTGATCCGGCGGCTGGCTACGGCCCTCGCCCTGGGTCTCGACAAGCGGTCGTTCCGCGACGCCTTCGAAGGCGAGACCGTGGCCAGCGCGGTGGCCGCTGCGCTCGGTCCGGCCTCGGGGGTCTCGAAGGCGGGGGTGGCGGCGATCAACCGCGCGCTCGTTCTGTGCGCGGACCACGAGCTCAACGCCTCGGCCTTCGCCGCGCGTGTGGCCGCCTCCACGGGCGCCGATGTCTACGCCTGCGTGGCGGCTGCACTGTCGGCGCTCTCGGGTCCGCGGCACGGCGGCGCGTCCAGCCGCGTGGAGGCACTGGTGAGCGAGATCGCGCGGCCGGAGGACGCGGAGCGCGTCATCCACGAGCGGGCCAGCCGCGGCGAGCCCGTCGAGGGCTTCGGTCATCCCCTCTATCCCCACGGCGACCCGCGCGGTCAGGTCCTGATCGATCGGGCGGGATCGCTCGCGCCGCGCTCGCGGCCGGTCCGCATCTGCCTCGCGCTGGTGGACACCATGGCGAGCGGCGGCCGGGGTGGCGCCACCCTCGACCTCGGTCTCGTGGCGCTGTGCTCGGCGCTCGGGCTGCGACCGGGGGCCGCAGTGGGGGTGTTCGCCGTGGCCCGCTGCGCCGGCTGGGTGGCGCACACCCTCGAGCAGTACGAGGCCGGCTACGTGGTTCGCCCCCGCGCCCGCTACCTGCCCCGTGAGGGTCCCGTCTAGCGCTGGGCGAGCCAGGCGAGCAGGGACTGGACGGCGGCGACATTGGGCAGGCGGCGGGTTGCGGCGGTGAGGCTGTCGGCGGGGCCGACGCGGAAGGTGGCGGCCAGGCCCGAGAGGAAGCGGAAGGCGTCCTCGTCGGTCTGATCGTCGCCCACGTAGATCACGCGGACGAGCTCGGACCAGCCGAGGCCGTAGCGCGCGCGCAGGATGTGCAGCACGGCGCGGCCCTTGTCCCAGCCGATGGGCGGACGCGCCTCGATGGCCTCGATGGCGTCGCGCGCCTGGAAGCCGGCGGTCGTGATGATCGAGCGCGCGCGCTCGAGCAGGCGCGCGCGGCGCGCCTCCGGAACCTCGCGGTAGTGGTACGTGAGGGTCGGACCCTTGGCTTCGGTCCAGGCGCCGTGCACGGCCACCACCGCCAGGGCCTCGACCATCTCCTGGGTTCGCGCGCGGTAGTGGATCACGTCTTCGTGGCTGAAGTCCGGGATTCCGACACCGGCGATCTCGAGCCCGTGATTGCCGGCGTAGGTCATGCCGTCCTCGCCGACCATCTTCTTGATGTCCGGGAGCGAGCGGCCGCTCACGACCGCCACGTCGGTGTCTTCGCGGGCGGCGCACGCCTCGAGGCCGCTGCGCATCTCGTCTGACAGCACCGCCTTGGCCGGGTGCTCGCACAGCTCGGTCAGGGTGCCGTCGTAGTCGAGGAAGAGTGCGAGCCGGGGACGGTTGAGGTACGAGCCCAGCCAGCCCTCGAAGTCGTCGGCGGTGAGCGGGTCCAGAGCAGCCCGGCTGCGCGAGGCCTGGGAGAGGAAGGATTGGACCCAGGCGTGCACGTTGTCGCGCTTCTCGCGGCGGCGCAGCGCCTCCATCCGGGAGCGCCGCTCGTCCTCGTCCATGGTGAGGGCG
>JAPUKG010000305.1 GCA_027295775.1 Pseudomonadota bacterium | reverse complement strand
GATCGACCCCACCGATCGCCCCGAGGACTACGTGGAGTACGAGATCGACGTGGAGAGAGCCGTCACGAAGGCCTTCGTCCGCCGGCCCGAGATCGCCAGTGCCCGCAAGGAGATCCATCGCGAGGAGGTGGAGCTCCGGTTCGCCAAGAACCAACGCCTGCCCAGCGTGAACATCGAGGGCTCGTACGGCTGGGGGGGGCTCGGCGGCACGCCGCGCGATACGGCGTTCTCTGCCGCCTCGGGTCCCACCACGGGCTTCGGCGACTCACTGACCGATTGGGGGACCGACGAGGGCGGCGAGAACTACTCCATCGGGGCCGTCATCTCGATCCCGCTCGGGAACATCGAAGGCCGGCACAACGTGTCGAAGGCCAAGCTCGAGCTGCGCCGGGCGAAAACCCGCCTGAAGCGTCTCGAGCAGGACATCATCCTCCAGGTGCGCGACGGCGCCCGCAACCTGAAGAGCGCCCAGGAGGGAATCGAGGCGGCCGAACGGAAACGGCTCGCCGCCGCCGAGCAGCTCCGCGCCGAGCGCATCCGCCTCGAGCACGGCGAGTCCACGCCCTTCGACGTGCTCCAGCGCGAAGAGATCCTGGTCGAAGCGGAGAGCCAGAAGATCAACGCCCTGCAGCTCTACCGCGATTCCGTGGCGGAGCTGCACCGCGCCCAGGGGACCACCCTCGAGGCGCGCAACGTGGTGATCGGCCAGGTCATGCCGATCCGCTAAGCTCGCGGCTTCGGGCCGGCGGAGGATTCGGGTGAGCCTGTTCAGTGGAAAGCGCAGGGACGACGACGCCCCTGCCCGTGAAAGCGAGGCCGGAGCGACGAAAGTGGGGGGAACGCGTTCATCGGAGCCGGGCGTGGGTGCCGGGCCCGATCGACGCCAAACGCGCGGGGAAGGCGTCCCGCGCAGCGGAGGAGAGGCCGTGGCGAACATCGGCAAATCGATCATCTTCAAGGGTGATCTCACTGGCGACGAGGACATCGAGATCGAGGGTCAGATCGAGGGCAAGATCAGCCTGCCCAAGAACCAGCTCACGATCGGTGCCCACGGGCGGGTGAAGGCCGAGCTCAGCGCCAAGGCGGTCGTCGTGGTGGGTCACATCATCGGCAACGTGACCGCGACCGAGCGGGTCGAGATCCAGGCCTCCGGCGTAGTCGAAGGCGACATCCGCGCACCCCGACTGCTGATCCAGGAGGGCGCTGTCGTAAACGGAGCGGTGGAGATGACCAAGGGGGACGGGGCGGCCGCTCGCAAGCCCGCGTCACCGGCCCCGTTGGCCGCTGCCGGCGGCGGCCCTCCGACGCTCCCGGGCGAGGCACGCAAGACCGGCTAGGCCGCCGAACGGCCGCTCCGCGCTCCGTACTGGCGGCTAAGCGCGCGCCTTCTTCGCCTGCTTGCCCCTCGGTGCCTGCGGGGCGTCGCCGAAGCGCGTCTCCAGGAGCAGCAGCACCGGGGCGGCGATGTAGATCGACGAGTAGGTGCCCACCAGCACGCCGATGATCATCGCGAAGGCGAAGGGGCGGATGACCTCGCCGCCCAGGAAGAACAGCGAGAACAGCGCGAGCAGGGTGGTGCCCGAGGTGAGAACGGTGCGGGAGAGGGTCTGGTTGATGCTCTCGTTCAACACCTCGGGGAGGTCGTAGCTGGTGCGCAGCCCCATGTTCTCGCGGATGCGGTCGTAGATGATGATGGTGTCGTTCAGGCTGTAGCCCATGATCGCCAGCATCGCGGCCAGGATGCGCAGATCGAACTCCATGCCCAGGATCACGAAGAGGCCGGCGGTGACCAGCAGGTCGTGGACCACGGCCACGATGGCGCCCGGCGAGAAGCGCAGCGTAAAGCGGATCCAGATGTAGACGAGGATGAAGCCGCTGGCGACGAGGAGCGCGAACAGGCCGTCGTTGCGCAGCTCCTTGCCGACCCGCGGCCCCACGAACTCGATGCGGCGGGCCGTGTTCGGTCCCAGCGCCTCGGTGAGTGCCCCCTGGATCAGGGTGACCAGGTCGGCGTGAACCAGCGCCCCGCCTTCCTCTCCCTCGCCCTCCGGCGCGACCGCCCCACCGACCTCTTCGGACTCGGTCTGGAAGCGGATCAGGAACTCGTGGTCTTCCGCCTCGCCGAAGCGCACCACCATCAATCCCTCGACGCCGTCGAGCCCGCCCACGACCTGGCGAATCTGGCCCTCGTCTACGCTCCGGGCGGGGTCGAACTTCATTTGAAGCTCCATGCCGCCCGCGAAGTCGATGCCGACGCGAACCCCCTGGACCGCGGCGACGACCAGTGACACCGCCAGGAACCCGATGGACAGCCCGGCCGCCAGGCGTCGCTTGCCGATGAAGTCGATGCGGATTCCGGGCTTGACGATCTCGAAGGGCAAGGGGACGTCCTTCAGATGGAGAGCCGCTCGACCGGCCTCGAGCCGGGATAGAGCTGAAAGAGGAGACGCGTCACCACCAGAGCGGCGAAGACGCTGGTCAGGATGCCCACCGACAGGGTGACGGCGAAGCCCTTGATCGGACCGGTGCCGAACTGGAACAGCACGATGGCGGTGATCAGCGTGGTGATGTTGGCGTCGAGCACCGTCCAGAGCGCCTTCTGGAAGCCGGTCGCGATGGCAGCGCGGATGGCCTTGCCGGTGCGGAGCTCCTCGCGAATGCGCTCGAAGATGATCACGTTGGCATCGACCGCCATACCGACGGTGAGCACCAGCCCCGCGATGCCCGGCAGGGTGAGCGTGGCTTCGAAGAGCGACATGAGCCCCATCAGGAGCACCAGGTTCACCGCCAGCGCCAGGCTCGCGTAGCCGCCCGAGAGCCGGTAGTAGCCCACCACGAAGGCGACGATGGCGATCAGGCCCACCAGCGACGCCTGCAGGCCGCTGTCGATCGAGTCCTGGCCGAGCGTCGGCCCGACGGTGCGCTCCTCCTCGATCACCACGGGCACAGAGAGCGCGCCGGCGCGCAGCACCACCGCCAGGTCCGCCGCCTCCTGGGAGCTGAAGCGGCCCGAGATCTGGCCGCGCATGCTGATGCGGCTCTGGATCACGGGCGCGCTGTAGACCCGGCCGTCGAGCACGATGGCGAGCTGCTCCTTCAGGTGGCTCTCGGTGAGCTGGCCGAAGAGCTCGCCGCCCTCGGGGTTGAACGTGAAGTTCACGATCGGCCGCTGCTGGCGGTCGAAGCCCACCCGCGCGTCCTCGAGGTAGTTGCCGGTCAGCTCGGGCTTCTCGGGTAGGAGGTAGACCTGGAGGACCCGGTTCGTCTCTTTGTCGATCTCGGGCACGATCTCCATGCCCTCGGGAAGCCCGTCCGGGAAGCGGCTCCGCAGGAGCGCCTCGCTCTCTGCCGCCGCCTCCACGAGCTTGAACTCGAGGAAGCCCGTCGAGCCCAGCAGCGCCCGGGCGCGAGCGCGATCGATCTGCCCGCCCGGAATCTGCACCAGCACGCGGTCGTCGCCCTGCCGCGTGACCACCGAGTCCGGGATGCCGCGGATCGGGTCGTCGATGCGGCGGCGCAGGACCTCGAGCACCTGGAGCATGGTGCGCTCGCGGATCTCCTGCAGCCAGCTGGCGGTGAGCTCGTACTCGAGGCGCAGCCCGTCTTTAGCGACGCTGCGCAGCACGCCGTAGTCGGTGGCGAGCTCGAGGAACTTCTCGGCGTCCCGCTCACTGCGCAGCTCGGCGATGAGCCGCCCGCCCTCGACGACCAGCGCCCGGGCCGAGCGACCGTCGTCCTCGAAGGCCTCCTTCAGGTTCCCGCGCACGAACTCGAGCTCGCGCGTCGTGGCCTCGTCCAGCTCGACGCCCACCACCCAGTGGATGCCGCCCTGGAGGTCGAGTCCCCAGCGCAGGCCGTCGTCCGGCAGGAGCGGACTGTCCATCCGCACCTGCTTGGGCAGGAAGTTGGCCGCGGTCAGGTAGCCAAAGATCGCGACCAGCGCGACAATGCTGCCGACCCGCAGGCGCACGTTCACGATCCGCTCCCCTTCTTGGCGGACTTGGCGTCCTTGTTGGCGGACTTGGCGTCCTTGTTCGCGGACTTGGCGTCCTTGTCCTTGTCGCCGGCCTTCGTGACCTTGTCGAGGCGCGATCGCTCGACCTTCACGCGCACGCGATCTCCGCTCTTCAGCGTGGCGATCTCGATCGTGAGAATATCGTCGGTCACGCCGGTGACCTTTCCGTGCACGCCGCCCGAGGTGACGACGCTGTCTCCCCTCTCGACGGACTTCAGCATCTTCTCCTGCTCTTTCTGCCGGCGCTGCTGGGGCCGGATCAGCAGGAAGTAGAAGATCAGGAAGATCATCCCCATCATCATGAAGAAGCTGTAGTCGGTGGCCGGTGCGCTCTCCTGGAGCCACAGCACCGCGGGAAGTGCGCTCATCGCGATCCTCTCCGGGCCAGCGCGCCCCGGTGCCGGGCGGCAGTCCACTTCTCGAGCCGGGTCCCGGGGTAGAACCGGCTCAGGATCTCGCGATAGCTCGCGCCGCGATCGGCCATCGCCCTTGCCCCCCATTGACTCATGCCGACACCGTGACCCCGGCCGGACCCGAAGAACGCGATGCCCCCCGGCCCAGGGCGCACGTCGAAGGCCGTGTTCCGGATCACGTCCTCGCCCATCGCGCTGCGCAGCTCGCGCCCGGACACCGTGACCGAGCGCTGCTCTCCCTGCACCCGCAGCCGCAGCACGCGGCCGCTGGGTGAGCGCTCGACCACCGAGACGCTTCCGACCGCGCCGACCGGCTGCCCCGGTCCGCCCAGCCCGTCCAAGAGCCGGCCCAGTGTCGTCCCCGAGATCGCCGCGCGCCAGTAGGTATCGGGCGAGGCGTCCTCTCCGGGCACGGGCACGCTCACCAGGTAGGCCACACGGCGCCCCCAGACCTCCTCGGCGCTCGCGGTGATGCCACCCGAGGCCGAGTGGAAGGCCGCCAGGATGGGCTCGCCCTCGAAGGTCAGGATCTCGGCCCGGGTCCCGGAGACCGCGGCGAGAAACGGGGCCGACTCGGCGTCGACCCCGCCGTACACCTGGCTCCCGGTGTCGGCCCGAACGTCGTAGAGCTGCCCCCGGCGGCGGCCCTGCTCGTACAGGGCGTAGGTGCGGCTGACCACGGCCTGGGCGCGCAGCGCTTCGGGCGCCCAGCTGGCAGACATCTCGCGGCCGACGATGCCGGCCACGTAGGACTCGAGAGGGACCTCGTTTATCAGCGCCAGCCCGCCCGGCACGGGGCGGGCTTCCAGGGCGCCCCGCACGCGCACGTCGTCCACCCGGAGGCGCCCCGCCTCGCTCCGCCACACCGCGACAGCGCTCTCGCGGCCGGCCCGGATGCCCCCGGCAGCCGCCTGCAGGGCGACCCGTCGGCCGGCGACCTCGACCGGGACGGGCCCCGGACCCTCGTACAGGAGCACGCGAACCCGCGGCTCCCGGACGTCGGCCACAGCGGGCAGAGCCGCCGTCGCCGCCAAGACCAGGACGCCCGCCAGCAGCCCTCGGGCCGCGAGGCTCCGGCTCGCTCCTCTCCTCAAGGATTCTTCCGGATGGCCTCGGCCTTCTCCGTGGTCTCCCACGGAAAGCCCTCGTTCTCTCGGCCGAAGTGTCCGTGGTAGGAGGTGGCGCGGTAGATGGGACGCCGCAGGTCCAGGGCTTCGATGATGCCTCGGGGGGTCAAATCGAAGTGCTTGCGGACCAGGCGTTCGAGATCCTCCTGCTCGCGCTCGCCCGTGCCGAAGTGGTCCACGCGGATCGACACGGGCTCGGCCACGCCGATGGCGTAGGCGAGCTGCACCTCGCAGCGGGTGGCGATGCCGGCGGCCACCAGGTTCTTGGCCACCCAGCGGGCGGCGTAGGCCGCGCTGCGGTCGACCTTGGACGGGTCCTTGCCCGAGAAGGCGCCGCCGCCGTGGCGACCCATGCCGCCGTAGGTGTCGACGATGATCTTGCGGCCGGTCAGGCCGGCGTCGCCCATGGGCCCGCCCACGACGAAGCGACCGGTGGGGTTCACGTGGAGGTGGGTGTCCGAGTCGATCAGCTCCGAGGGCAGCGAGGGCTTGATGATCTCGGCGATCACGTCCCTCTGGAGCTGCTCGTGGCTCACCTCGGGCGAGTGCTGGGTGGAGAACACGACCGCGTCGATCCGCACCGGCCGGTCCCCGTCGTACTGCACGGTCACCTGGGACTTCGCGTCCGGGCGCAGGTACCCGATCTCACCCGACTCGAACAGGGCGCGGTGGGTCTCGATCAGCTTGTGGGCGTGCCGGATCGGGGCGGGCATGAGCTCCGGGGTCTCGTCGCACGCGTAGCCGAACATCATCCCCTGGTCGCCGGCGCCCTGCTCCTTGTGGAGCCCTTCGCCCTCGGTCACGCCCTGGGCGATGTCCTGGGACTGCTTGCCGAGCGCCACCATCACGCCGCAGGTGGCGGCGTCGAAGCCCATGTCGGAGCTCGTGTAGCCGATGTCGTGCACCACCTGCCGGACCAACGAGGGTAGGTCGAGCTGGGCGTGGGTCGTGACCTCGCCGATCACCGCGACGAGCCCGGTGGTGGTGGCGGTCTCGCAGGCGACCCGCGAGTGCGGGTCCTGCGCCAGCATGGCGTCCAATACCGCGTCGGAGACCTGGTCGCAGAGCTTGTCCGGGTGTCCCATGGACACCGACTCCGACGTGAAGAACGATCGGGACGCCATCGAACTCGACTCCTGGCAGACTTCGGGCCCGCAGGGTAGGCGAGCGCCGGGGCGCCTTCAATCAGCTTTCGGGCCCCCCTCGACGGCCGGAAGTTCTTCCAGGGTCGCGGCCAGCACCACGCCTAGCGCCTCTACCGCTGCTTCGGCGTCCACGCCCTCGGCCCGGATGCGGAGCTCGGTGCCCGGGCCGGCTGCCAGCGACAGGATCGAGAGGACGCTGCGTCCGCTCACCCACTCGTCGCCCTTCCCGACCCAGATCTCGGCCGCGAACCGGCTTGCGATGGACACGAAGCGGCCGGCCGGCCGGGCGTGCAGGCCGAGCTCGTTCCGGATCGTGAACGCGCGCTCCACCCGCAGCTCGGCGGCCACGCTCAGCTCTGTCCTTCCGAGACCAGCTCGCCGGCAAGGGAGATGTTGCGCTGGCCGTACTCTTTGATGAACGCGGCCAGGTCATCCAGGGGCCGCTCCTCCCGCAGGGTCGCCAGCTTGATCAGCATGGGGAGATTGACCCCGGTGACCACCTCGACGTGGTGCTCGTCCAGGAAGGACAGGCTGATGTTGGAGGGGGTGCCCCCGAACATGTCGGTCAGCACCAGGACGCCCTGGCCCTGCTCCGCCGCCTTGAGCGCCCGCGCGATCGCCTCGCGCATGGTGTCCACCGACTGGTCGGGCTCCACCGACACCGACTGGAACTCCGGCGCATCGGGCACGATCAGCCGCAGCGCGTGCAGGAACTCGTCTCCGAGCTTGTAGTGCGCCACGATCACGACTCCGACGCTCATTCGCCCCGCTCCACGTCCCGGTGCTCCAGATTGACCTCGCGCCCCTGCTCGCGGAGCCGCGAGGCCAGGGCTTCGGCGATCGCCACCGAGCGGTGTTGTCCGCCGGTACAGCCAACGGCGACGGTCAGATAGGACTTGCCCTCCTGATCATACAGGGGCAGCAGAAAGGAGAGGAGGTCCGTGAGCCGCGCGAAGAAGGCCTGGCTCCGCTCGCTCTTCATGACGTACTCGGCGACCTCGGGCTCCCGGCCCGTCCGGTGCCGCAGCGACTCCTCGAAGTACGGATTCGGGAGGAAGCGCAGGTCGAACAGCAGCTCTGCCACCTGGGGAGTGCCGTAGCGGAAGCCGAAAGAGATCAGGTTCACCACGGTCGAGCGGGTCTCGCCCGAGACGTGGTGGATGATGGTCTCCCGGAGCTGGTGCACGTTGAGGGTGCTGGTGTCGACGGCGAAGTCCGCCAGCGCGGAGAGATCGACCAGCAGGTGGCGCTCCCGCCGGATCCCCTCGTCCACGCTGCCGCTGGGGGACAGGGGGTGCACCCGGCGCGTCTCCCGGTAGCGGTTGACCAGCACCTCGTCGGCGCAGTCGAGGAAGATCACCTCGACCCGCTTGCCCTGGCCGCGAAGCGTCGACACGACCCCCGGGACGCTGCCCAGGAAGCGCTCCTCCTGGGCGTCCACCGCCAGGGCAATCTTGCGGATCGGTGGCGTGGCCTTGGTGCAGAGGTCCAGGAACTGGGGAATCAGCTGGGGCGGGAGGTTGTCCACGCAGTAGAAGGACAGGTCCTCGAGGGCGGCCATGGCGGTGGTGCGGCCGCTGCCCGAGAGCCCGCCCACGAACACGATGCGTCCGGGATCGCTCATTCGCTCTGCCCCGAGCCCCGGGCCCGAAACTGCTCGTCGATGCGCTGGGCGGCCACGCGACCCTGCTGGCGCTGGAGATGGTCGCGCACGGCGACCTCGACCAGGGTGGCCATGCTGCCGGCGGGGCGGGCCGGCAGCACCAGCTCGGGCACCTCGACCCCCGCGATCTTGCGCGTGGGCCGCTCGGCGCCCACCCGCTCGTACTGCGCCCCCTCCTTCCACTCCTCCACCTGGAGCACCAGATCGACGGACGCCTCGTCGCGGACAGATTCGGGGCCGTAGACGTCGGGGATGAAGAGCAGGCCGATGCCGCGGATCTCCATGTAGTGGCGAATGACATCGGGGGCGGTCCCCACCAGGCCCCCTCCGCTGCTCCGGATGCGGACGACGTCGTCGGCGATCAGCCGGTGCCCGCGGTGGACCAGCTCGAGCGCACACTCGCTCTTGCCGATCCCACTCGGGCCGAGCAGGAGTACCCCCAGATCCAGCACCTCGACCAGTGTCCCGTGGGCCTGCTCCTCCAACGACCTTCGCTCGCCTCCGGCGCGCCCTAGAGCCTCGCGTCTTCTTCCTCGATGGCCTTGAAGATGGTGTCGAGATCCGTCGCGTCCAGGAGCTTCTGGCGGAAGCTGGCGTCGCGCAAGAAGCGCGAGATGCGGGCCAGGGCCTTCAGGTGCTGGCCCCGAGAGTGCTCGGGCACCACCAGCAGGAAGAAGAGCTGGGTCGGCTGCCCGTCGATGGAATCGAAGTCGACGCCCCCCACACTCCGGGCGAAGGACGCCAGGAGCCGGCCCAGGCCCGGCATCTTGCCGTGGGGAATGGCCACGCCCTCGCCGATCCCGGTGGTCTGGAGGCTCTCCCGCTCGCGCAGGACCTGCAGCAGGGCTTCCGCGTCCACGCTCTCGTCCGCCTTGGCGAGGGCGCGCGCCATCTCGGCGAGCAGGTCGTCCTTGCTGCTCGACGCCAGGTCGAGAATCACAGCATCCCGGACGAGGATGTCCATGATCTTCATGAGGTCCCCTCGATGCCAGCGGCGCGCAGGCGGAGACTATCCCACCTCACGACGCTTGGTCGAGGACAGGAGGTTCATGGCCTCTCGGTACTTGGTCACGGTCCGGCGCGCGATATTGATGTTCCCCGACTTCAGCATCTCCGCAATCCTCTGGTCCGAGAGAGGCCTCCGGGAGTCCTCGTTGGAGATGATCTTGCGGATCTTCTCCTTCACGCTCTCGCTGGCGATGGCCTCGCCGTCGAACCGCCCGATGCTCGAGTTGAAGAAGTACTTCAGCTCGAAGATGCCCTGGGGCGTGTGGACGTACTTGTTGGTGGTCACCCGGCTCACCGTGGACTCATGCATCTCGATGTCGTCGGCCACATCGCGCAGGTTCAGGGGCCTCAGGAACTGGACGCCGCGCTCGAAGAACTCTCGCTGGTTCTTGATGATGCTCTGCATCACCTTGTAGATCGTCCGCTGGCGCTGGTGGATGGACTTGATCAGCCACAGGGCCGAGCGCACCTTCTCGTGGACGTAGTCCTTGGTGTCCTTGGCCACGTCCTTGCCGTCGGAGAGGACTTCCTTGTAGAGGCTGTTGATCTTGAGCTTGGGCAGCCCGTCCTCGTTCAGCAGGATGTGGAAGTCGTCCCCCACCTTGTAGAGGTAGATGTCCGGGGTGATGTAGACCGGCTCGTCGCCGCCGCAGGTGCGACCCGGCCGCGGCTCGAGGCGCCCGATCAGCTTGGCCGCGGCCGCCACGTCCTCCACCGGGGCGCCCAGGGCCCGCGAGAGGCCCCGGAAGTCCCGCTTCCGGAGCAGATCCAGGTGCCCCTCGACGATTCGGTTGGCCAGGGGGTCGTCCATGCCGAGAGCGTGCATCTGGAGCAGGAGACACTCGCGCAGGTCGCGCGCCGCCACGCCGGTGGGATCGAAGCTCTGGATGCGCAGCAGGACCGACTCTACCTGCTCCTCGGGAGCGCCGGACTGGCGGGCCAGCTCCTCGAGGGTGGAGCACAGATAGCCGTCCTCGTCCAGGTTGCCGATGATCCAGCGGCCCACCTCCCGCTCGTCCCCGTCGAAGGCCGAGAGCTGGAGCTGCCAGTCCAGGTGCTCGGCCAGGGACGGGCGCCGATTGGGCGTGGACTCGATGGAGCGCCGGAAGTCGTCATCGCCCGAGGGCCGGGTCTCGAGGCCGGTCTGCGGGTGGGAGTCCATGTAGTCGTCCCACTCCACGTCTGCGATCTTCTCGGCATCGCTGGGCTCGCTTTCGGGGGTCTCGGCCGACGCGGGCTCGGGCGACTCCGCGGCCTCGACCGGCTCCGCCTCCGCCGGCGTCGCGTCCGCCTCCCCCGGCGATGCGTCGGCCGTCTCCGCGGGGGTGAGCTCCTCGTCGCCCTCCAGGGCCTCCTCGAGGACGGGATTCTCCTCGAGCTCCTGCTGGACCAGGTTCACCAGCTCCAGCCGCGAGAGCTGTAACAGCTTGATGGCCTGCTGCAGCTGGGGCGTCATCACCAGCTGCTGGCTCAAGCGGAGCTCTTGCTTCAGTTCGATGGCCATGGCCGTTGGTCCCGGCTCAATTGAGCCGGAAGTTCTCCCCCAGGTAGACCTCGCGGACGGTCGGGTCGGCGGCGATCTCGGTCGGCGTGCCGTGCCGCAGGATGCGCCCGTCCTTGATGATGTATGCGCGATCACAGATGGACAGGGTCTCGCGCACATTGTGATCCGTGATGATGACGCCGATCCCCCGGGTCTTGAGCTGCTCGATGATCTTCTGGATGTCGATCACCGCGATGGGATCGACGCCCGCAAAGGGCTCATCGAGCATCATGAACCGCGGGTTGAGCACCAGGGCGCGAGTGATCTCTACACGCCGCCTCTCGCCCCCGGAGAGGGAGTCTCCCCGCTGGGCGGCCTTGTCGGTGAGGCCGAGCTCCGCCAGGAGCTCCCCCAGGCGCACCCGCCGGGTGGCCCGGTCCGGCTCGACCGTCTCCAGGATGGCATTGACGTTGTCCGCCACCGAGAGCTTGCGGAAGATGGAGGCCTCCTGAGGCAGGTAGGTAATTCCCAGGCGGGCGCGGCGGTACATCGGCAGCTCAGTGATCTCCAGCCCGCCCAGAAAGACCCGGCCCCGGGTCGGCCGCTGGCTCCCGGCGATCATGTTGAAGGTGGTGGTCTTGCCCGCCCCGTTCGGTCCGAGCAGTCCCACCACCTCGGCGGGGTGCACCTCGAGGCCCACCTCACAGACCACGTCGCGGTCCCCGTAGCGCTTGACCAGGCCCTCCGCCAAGAGACGGGACTCGCTCACGAGGCCTCCTCGGCGCACACGCCCCGGGCCTTGGAATCGTTGGGGTGGATCACGACCGACGGGGCGCCGACCACCACGACCCGCTCGCCCTCCAGGTCGAAGCGGATCTCGTCGCCGCGAACGCGATCGCAGCCCTGCACGAGCTCGGCGTGGCCGCTGCACAGCACGATCTGCGCCTCGCGCTCGTAGATCGCGGTGTCGCAGAACGCGCGGCGGCGCCCCTGGCGCACCCGGACCCGACCGCTCGCCTCGAGGCGCTCCGGCTGCGAAGAGCCGTCGGGGTAGAAGGCCTCGAGCTTGTCCGTCTCCAGGGTGACGTCGGCCTGAGTCACCACGACATTGTGGGTGAAGATCAGACGCCGGGAGTCCTTCACCTGGATGACCTCGAGCTCGTCCGAGCGGATCGAGATGGGCTCGTCGCGCCGTGCCCCGCCGATCTCGACCCGCGTCTTCTCATCCTCCGGCCGGTCCTCGAGGCCGGCCGCGAGCGGCTCGGCTCGGGGGGCGGGCTCGACGAATCCGAGACCGTCCAGCACGGCGATGGCGAGCTTCTCGGCGGCGATCTCGACCCGCTCCGGGCCGTCGGCCCGAGCCTTGTAGCGGGCGGTCACGGCACCCGAGTGACCCGAGCGAACTTCCGCGGAGAGCAGGATCGCGCCGTCGTCGGCTTCCGGCGCGGGGTCGCTGCTCCCCACAATCACGTAATCCACCTCTGCGCTCCTCGCCCAGGCGCGGACCTCGCGG
Organism: Pseudomonadota bacterium; assembly: GCA_027295775.1. GTDB lineage: Bacteria > Myxococcota_A > UBA9160 > UBA9160 > UBA4427 > JAPUKG01. Next base: position 1,413 of record JAPUKG010000305.1, on the reverse strand, counting down.
GCCTCGGGCCGGGCCCGCGGCGGTGCCCCCAGATCCTCGGGCCCGACGACGCGGTCGAGTGCTCGTTCGGCGAGGCTCCGCGCCAGCCACGCCGCCGGATCCTCGCCGACATCTTCCGTCCCGGCCCGTTCGAACGGCGCCACGCCGATGCGCAGGTCCGCCCACGAGGCGCTCGCGAAGCCCAGTAACAGGAGCAGCACGAGGACGGGGGAGCGGGCGCCCGAGCGGTGTTTCATTTCTCCTGGACCACGCTGGCGCCGCCCAGAAGGCGGAAGCGCCGCTCGCGAACCCAGTAGCGGAAGCCATGTCCCCGAAAGGTTCCGGCCTCCTCGGTGATCTGGACCGAGGCGTCCGTAAAGAGGAGCCCCTGCGCGCTGTCGTACTGGACCCAGGGCGCGGTAAAGATGCGGCCGTCCTCGGTGCGGCCGCGCACGTTGCCGCGCGCGATGAAGTCGTTGCTGGCGAGATCGAACTCCCCGCTGTCGCAGGTCATCTCGAAGCCGTCGCGATCCTCGCGCTCGCTGAAGATCGCGTGTACGCCCTCCAGGAACGCCCGTTCATTGCCGGTGTCGAAGCGCGCGCGCACGGCCGTGAGGCGCACGTCGGGCACGTCGCCGCGGCTGGCGACGAAGGTCATGCCGTCGACGTCGAGGATGGGCGGTCCTGCGCCGGCGGGGACGGGCGACGTCAGCGCGGCACCCAAGACCGCGAACGCGACGGCTCGCATGCCGCGATGGGACCGGCCTACCCTGCTGCGCGAATCGGGCATGCAATAATCATACCCGTCGGTAGTGGACAATCAACCGAAACTTCCGTGCAGCGGGGCGCTCGCAGCGCCCTTCAGCCGCCTTCGTGACCGAAGAGGGTCTTGAGCGGCTCGTACGAGACCAGCCAGTGGGCGGGCCGGAAGACCAGGGTATCGACGATCACGCCGACCGGGTGCACGACGTACGCGAGAATGCGCAGCGGGTGCCCTGACACCCTCGGATCGTGCTCGTCCGCCGCCGCGGGCACGCCCGCGAGCAGCAACCCCACGAGCGCAACGACCGCCAGCAACTTCTTCACGAGGGACATGGCGCCTCCGGAGTAGCCCAGTCGAGATCGTATCGTGGGCATCGGCCGAACGCCCCCGACCCTCAATCCAGCACCAGTCGTCGGGAAGGTTCTTCCCCAGGGGGACTCGGGCGGCCTCTGCTCCCCGAGCGGCCTGTTTCTCAGACCATTCACCCCAGCGGCCCCAACTCTTCCTCAAAATCGCCAAACTCTTCCGATCCCTCTCCCATCGAGATGGATTTTCCCGCCAAAAATGCCGTTATTTGATATCGTCCGGGCCCGTCATGGCCCACTTTGTCGATCGATCAGTAAACTTGGGGTGGCGCGCCGGGGCGAGTCTCCTCGCGAAGACGCAATTCT
>JAPUKG010000304.1 GCA_027295775.1 Pseudomonadota bacterium | reverse complement strand
GCAGCGGAGGTGAGCGAGGCGACCTTCTTCAACTACTTCTCCACCAAGGATGCCCTGCTGGCCGCGTGGCTCGGGGACCTGCTGCACGGCGCCATCGCCGGGGCGGCCGAGCGCTCGGCGGGCCGGAGCCTGCGCCACTGGGTGCGCGAGCTCTCCACCGAGCTGGCACCGCGGGTCGCCGAGGACCGCGCCCTGGTGAAGACCGGCTTCGCGCGGGGCGGCCTGGACCACGCCCCCGTCGAGGCGGCGGTGCACCGCTTCCGCGACGGCCAGACGCGCGGCGAGATTCGCGCCGACCTCCAGGCCGAGGAGCTGGCGGAGCTGCTCACCGGCATCGCCCTGTGCGAGCTGGCTGCCTGGGTCGCGCGGCCCGACGACGATCCGGAGCCTCTGGGGCCGCGCCTCCTGCGCGGGCTCAACCTGCTGCTGGACGGCTGCCGCAAGCGCAACGAACGGGTGCGCGCGCCGGCGGCGACCGTGCGCCCCGTCTAGCCCGGCGGGCGCCCGCTAGCGGCTCCCCATCATGTCGGCAAAGTTGTCGGAGTAGAAGCGCGTCTTCGCGGGCTCGGGGATCTCCTTCATCGACTCCTCGAAGCGGCGCAGGGGGTCGCGTCCGCCCTCGGGATGCGGGTAGTCGGACGAGAACAGGAAGAGGTCGTCGCCCGCCTGCTCGGTCATCCAGCCCACGGGCTCGGTCGGGAACGGCGTGAACCAGACCTGGCGCCGGATGTACTCGGACGCCTGCAGCGGGAGCTTCAGTGCGGGCTCGGTGCGCTGGAACGTCCTCTGGGCGATGTCGATGCGCTTGAGCCAGGGCACGACCCACAGGGCGCCCTGCTCGATGCAGCCGCCGCGCAGCCCGGGGAAGCGCTCGAAGACGCCGTCGAGCGCCATGCACGACAGGAAGATCTCGGGCGGCTGGTGGATCACCATGAAGTCCTTGGAGCGGATGTTCTCGCCGCCGCCCAGGAAGTCGGTGGTGGCGGGCTTGCCGTTGTTGTGGAAGGCGCGGCGCAGCGGCCGTCCGCCGCCGCCGATGTGCAGCATGAACGGGACGTCGCGCTCCTCGAGGAGCCGCCAGAAGGGGTCGAAGTCCGGATGGGTGGGCGACTTGCCGCGCGGTGGCGCCGAGGGAACGAGGATGGAGCCGCAGCCCAGCCGGATCGCCTCCTCCGCCTCGGCGGCGGTCCGCTCCGCGTCCGCCCAGGGCACGAAGCCCACAGCGATCAGTCGCTCGTCGTCGCCGCAGAAGTCCGCCATCGCCCGGTTGTGGGCGCGGGTGCCGCCGTAGAGGAGATCGAGATCCTCGCTGGCGAACTGGGTGGCCGCGAAGGTGCTGAACACGAGCTGGCGGTCGAAGCCCAGCAGGTCGAGGGCTCGGCTCCGCTCCGAGGGATCGAAGGCGCCGAGCGCGTGCCAGCCCTTGGCGCCCATCACGTTCTCCTCGAGCGCGCGGGCGGCTTCCGAGGAGGGGTCGCTGCGGCGGGCCTCCGCCTGGGCCACTGCCTGCTCCGCCAGCTTGCCGGCGCCGCCCAGCGCCAGCGGCCGGATCTGCTCGCGCACGCCCGGGTCGGCGTACTGGACCAGCCAGTCGCGGAGCTCCATCAGGTGGCTATCCGCGTCGTAGTAGGTGCGTCCCTGGGCGTAAGGCATGGCGGGCCCTCCCGATCCGACCGTTCCCGCCGATTATGCCACGGACCGGTCCGGCGCGGGCAACGACTCGTCGCGCAATCGCTTCGACCCCGAGCGTCGCGTACCTTTCGCGCATGGAGTCTCAACGGCACGCCGCCTTGATCGTCGGCGTCATCGCTCTGGTCGTCGGCTGTGCTGTCCCGAGCTGGCGCTGGGACAAGGCGTGCGCCAGCGTCGAGGACGCCGAGTCCGACCGGAACGCCTGCATCGAGGAGTCCGGCGACACCTCGGGCATCATGCACCTCACCACCAGGCGCTTCGTCGAGCGGTGTCTGGTGGAGCGCGGCTGGCAGAAGACGCCGGTGGACGAGCGGCTGGTGTGCGAGAGCGACCGCGTTCTCGAGCAACCCGTGACCCCGGCCGGTCTCTCCTTCGACGACTGCTTCTCCCGCTGCCGCGAGCTCACGGACCGGAGCAAGGAGGAGTGCTTCGACGTGTGCCTGGAGGCGGCCGACTAGGTGGCATCCCCCATCAGGAGCCGGACCACGGCATCCGCGTGGGCCTCGACCGTCGACTTCTCGGTCGGGTCGATGCCCGTCATGCGCTCGCACTCGGGCGCCTGGCTGAACAGGAGGCCCGCCGCGCCCACCATGATGTAGTGCGTGCTCACGACGGGGATGGCCGGGATCATCCCCTTGGCCTGGGCACTCTCGACGCGGCGTCGAACCAGCTCGTACATGGGCTTCACGTGGCGGTCGACGAGCCAGCGCATGCGCGGTCCGTCGCGCTTGCCCTCGTCATTCATGAGGCGGATGAACTCGGGGCTCTCGGCGCAGAAACGGACGAAGCGCCGGATCATCTGCTCGAGCGCGACGCGCTCGTCGACCTCGCTCGAGGGTGCCATCAGCTCCTGGAAATCCCGCGTCAGGATCTCGAAGGCGCGGTCGACCGCCGCCTTCCAGAGCTGCTCCTTGGTGTCGAAGTAGTACTTGATGAGCCCGAGGTTGGCTCCGGCCCGCTCCGCGATGTCCCGGGTGCGGGCGCCTTCGAAGCCGCGCTCGGAGAAGATCTGCAGGGCAGCGGCCAGGATCTTCTCGCGGGTGCTCGCATTTCCAGCAGTGTCGGGTGTCTCAGCCGTGCTCATTCTCTCGATTTGTCGGATTTAATCGCTTGACTAACGATCCGAGCTGTATTATACAGCCGAGTAACACGATTGCAAGCGCCCCTTCCGGGCGCTCCCCTCGAGGCCTGGAGGAACCATGAGACTCGTCACCTTCTCCCACGGTGGCTCCACCCGGATCGGTGTGCTGGACGGCGAACAGGTCATCGATCTTGCCGCCGCCGCTCCGAGCCTTCCCAGCGAGATGTGCGCCTTCCTCGCCGCCGGCCGCGACGCCCTGGAGACCGCGCGCGGCGCCTCGGGCGCCCGGCTGGCGCTGGCGGACGTCCGCCTCGAAGCCCCCGTCCTGCGCCCGCCCAAGATCCTCGCCGTGGGCCTCAACTACGCGGACCACGTGGCGGAGACCGGGATGGAGCAGCCCAAGTTCCCCATGATCTTCAACAAGCAGGCGACTGCGGTCGTGGGCCCGGGCGCGGATGTCCACCTGCCGCGTGTCTCGAAGCTGCTCGACTACGAGGGCGAGCTGGCGGTGGTGATTGGGCGCCGCTGTCGGCACGTGCCGAAGGACCGCGCCCAGGAGGTGATCGCCGGCTACACGATCTGCAACGACGTGAGCGTGCGCGACTGGCAGATGCGGGTCCAGACCATGACGATGGGGAAGTCGTTCGACACCCACTGTCCGCTCGGCCCCGCGATCGTCACCGCCGACGAGATCGGCGGCCCGTCCGATCTGGAGCTCAAGACCCTGGTCAACGGCGAGGTGCGACAGCACTCGAATACCAAGGAGCTCATCTTCGACTGCTTCGACCTGGTCGAGCACCTGAGCACGGCCTTCACTCTCGAGCCCGGCGACGTGATCTCGACGGGCACGCCGGGCGGCGTGGCGGTGGCGATGAAGCCCCCGAAGTGGCTGGTCGCCGGAGACGTCATGCGCGTCGAGATCGCCGGCCTGGGTGCGCTCGAGAACACGGTCGTCGACGAGCCGGACACGGTCCTCCTCTAGCAACGAGGTGACCTACGACGTCCTGATCTGTGGCTACGGACCGGCCGGCGAGGTGGCTGCGAACCTGCTGGGGCAGCGCGGGATCCGCACACTCGTCATCGACAAGAGCACCGACGTGTACCAGGTGCCGCGCGCGGTGCACTTCGACGGCGAGGTCATGCGCATCTTCCAGTCCCTCGGCGTGGAGGACGAGGTGCAGAGCGTGTCGGACATCCCCGACTCCCTCACCTTCACCAACGGCAAGGGCGGCATACTCATTCACGCGAAGACCCGGGACATCCCGGGCCGGCAGGGCTGGCCCAGCGGCAACTTCTTCAACCAGCCGATGCTGGAGGAGATGTTGCGCAAGGCCGCCGAGCGCTATCCGACGGTGGAGGTCCGCCTCGGCTGGGCGCTAGAGAGCTTCACCCAGGACGGGGAGTCGGTGACGGCGACGATCCGGCGCGCCGCCGACGGCGAGCGCGAGGAAGTGAGTGCCCGCTTCCTGCTGGGATGCGACGGTGCCGGCAGCGCCACCCGCGAATGCGCCGGGCTCGAGCTCGAGGACCTGCGCTGCGAGGAGCCGTGGCTCGTGTGTGACGTCATCGCGGACGAGGGCTTCCCCTACCGCCGGGACATCTACCAGTTCTGCGATCCGCGGCGGCCGGTCACGCTCGTCCCCTGCGAGGGACGCCACCTGCGCTGGGAGTTCATGCTGATGCCGGGCGACGATCCCGAGGAGCTCGAGAGCGAGGAGTCCGTCCACCGGCTGATGGCACCCTACATCGGACGCCTCAACCCGGACCTTCGCCCCGAGAACACCAGGCTCCTGCGACACAAGGTCTATACCTTCCACGGTCTGGTGGCGGTGCAGTGGCGCGCCGGCAGGGTGTTCATCCTGGGCGACGCCGCCCATCAGACCCCGCCCTTTCTGGGACAGGGCCTGTGCGCCGGCGTCCGCGACGCCTACAACCTGATCTGGAAGCTCGAGGGCGTGCTGACCGGCCGCTTCCGCGACACCGTTCTCGACACCTACGGCACCGAGCGGCGCCCGCACGCACGCGCGGTGGTGAAGCAGGCCCTTCGCATCGGCAAGGTCATCCAGACCCGGAACCCGCTGATGGCCTTCCTGCGCGACCGCTACTTCGCCCTGGCGCGGTTCCTTCCGATGCTGCTCGCGCCGTTCCTGTGGGAGCCGTCCTGGCCCCTCGGTCTCGGCCTGTTTGCCAGCGGCGATCCGCCCAGCCGGGAGAGCGCGCACGGCAATCCCTTCGACCAGCCCGTGGTGGAGACGCCCGACGGTCGCCGGGCGCGACTCGACGAGGTGATCGGCACCGGCTTCGTCGTGCTCGGGCTCGACCTCGACCCCGCGGATGGACTCGACCGGGAGACCCGTGCGACCTTCGACCGGCTCGACACCACCTTCCTGTGCGTTCGCCCGAAGGGCGGCCGCGCCTCGAGCGACGACGAGGTGGTCGACGCCGACGGCTTCACCGCCGCCTGGTTCGCGCGCCACGGGGGCGGCCGGATCCTGGTGATGCGCCCCGACCGCCAGGTCTTCGGCAAGTTCGACAGCGCCGCCGAGCTCGCGGGCGCCGCCACCACCCTGCGTGAGCGGCTGCTCGGGCCCACTTGATCTTTGCTTCAGGTTCTGTAGAAGTTCGCCATGGCGACCGAGCTCACCATCGGCGAGCTCGCCAGCGCTGCGGGCGTCCCCGTCTCCACGGTCCGCTACTACGAGCGGAAGCGCCTGCTTCGCCCGAGTGCCCGTTCGGCGTCCAACTACAGGCTCTACTCGGGTCAGGATCTCGAGCGGCTTCGCTTCATCCGTGCCGCCCAGGCGACGGGGTTCACATTGCAGGACGTGATGACGCTCCTCCGACCCGCACCCTGCGAAAGGGTCCAGCAGCTCATCGAGGAGCGGCTTGCGCAGGTGTCGGTGCGAATGAAGGAGCTTCGCCACGTGCAGCGCGTGCTGCGCGCGTCGCTCGAGACCTGCCTCGAGCACGAAGCCTCCGGACGCTGTGGCGTCGTCGATGAGCTCACCGCGACATCGCGCTCGAACTGACCGTAGAGACAGGGCTTTTCGACGCCCCTTGACCTTGCACCTGGGTGCAAGCCCCATACTCTCGGAGGTCGCAGGAGGTAGCGTGATCATCGAGGTTCTCTATTTCGAAGGGTGCCCGAATCACCCTCCCACCCTGGAGCTTGCGCGCCAGGTGCTGGGCGAGCTCGGCCTGGCGGGAGAGATCCGCGAGGTGCGGGTCGAGACCGCAGAAGACGCAGCCCGAGAGCGCTTTCTCGGCTCGCCATCCGTGCGAGTGAACGGCGAGGACATCGAGCCCGAGGTGCGGGAGAGGACGGATTTCGGGTTGAGCTGCCGCATCTACGCGGGGGGTGGCGTGCCTCCGAAGGAGCTTCTGGTGACGGCGCTCTCTGCGGGGGCATCGCAATGACAGCGTTCACGCTGGACGACGCGAAGCGAGCCTGGGCGCGGAGCTATGAGGGGCTCGGCCAGGAGGAGATCGATCAGCGGGTCCTCGGCTTCGCGGCGCTCGTTCGCGGCATCGCTCAGCAGGGAGCGGTCTCGCCGGAGGAGTTCTCGGCGGAGCTCCGCATCGATCTGCTGCGAGCCGTGGAGCTCTTCGACCGCCTGGCGACGGTCGGAGTCCAGGTGGATGAGGCGGGGCACGTCGTCGGAGCGGCGCTGACCGCGAGAGAGACGCCGCACCGCATCGAGGTGGGTGGCGTGGCGCTCTACGCGTGGTGCGCGCTCGATACGCTGTTCATCTCCGGGCTGCTCAGCGAGCGGGCGGAGGTCGCGTCGAGCTGTCCGGTTACCGGCGAGAGCGTTCGGGTGACCGTGACCCCGGAAGGCGTCGAGTCCCACAGCCCGGCCGGGGCCGTCCTCTCCGTGGTGATTCCCGGTGCCGGCACCTCCTCGGCCCAGACCGGGCCTGCGAGCCCGACCTGAAGCCAGATGCATTTCTTCCGCTCCCGTGAGGACGCGGATGGCTGGGCGGTGGGGCGCGACGGCATCGCCATTCTCTCGATCGCCGAGGGAGACGAGCTCGCCCAGGTGCACTGGGTCGAGCGTCTGCGCCGCGCGTCGAGCGTCTAGTTGAGCGACGCAGTCGCTCTCCGCGCAGTGAGGCGAAGCCGAACGAAGCGGGCGCCCGCCGGACTAACGCTTCCCGGCTCGCGGATAGAGGATCAGCTGCGTGCAGCGGAAGAGGGCGATGGTCTTGCCCGTCGCCTCGTCCGTAATCTCGGCGTCCCAGACCTGCGTCGTGCGCCCAGCGTGCACGGGCGCCGCCCGTCCGGCGATGGCGCCGCCCTCGGCGACGGTGCCCAGAAAGTTGGTCTTGAGCTCGATGGTGGTGAAGCTCTGCGCACCCTCGGGCCAGTGCTCGCTGACACCGAAGGCGCAGAGCGTGTCGGCCAGCGCCACCACCACCGGCGCCCACAGAAAGCCGGTGCCCGCGATCAGCGGCGCCGTCACGGGAACGCGTCCGGTCACGGCATCGGGACCAACGCTCAGGATCTCGAGACCCATCATGCCGGGCAGCTTCGAGCGTCCGAACTCGTTCAGGGATTCCACCCGCTCACGCGTCACTGCGGCTCTCCTCGGTCTGGTGAGGACACCAGTCTGACCGGCGGGAGCCGTGGTTGACAAGGCCCGTGCCTAGCCGGTAGGAGGGGGCGATGGTGGACCCGCCGGAGCCCCGCGATCCGACCTGGCCCCGCTACACGAAGCGGCCGTTTCCCGCCTACCGGTATCTCCCGGGCCAGACTCCGCACCCGGTCCGCGACCCGTGCGGTCACTCCTACGGACAGGCCCCGGCCACGCTCTCGCACTTCTCGGCCGATCGCTGGCGAGATTCGGACGACTACCTCTACGGCGTCGATCTGTTCAACTTCGCCTACTGGTGGGAGTGCCACGAGGTGCTCGAGGGGGTCTGGGTCGCGGCGGGACGGCGTAGTGACACGGGGAGCTTCGTGCGCGGACTCATCCAGATCAGTGCCGCACATCTCAAGTGGCACCTCGGCGAGGAGGGCGCGGCCCGCTCGCTGGCGGAGCGCGGGTTGTCTCGGATCGAGCGTCGATCGGGCCTGTACCTGGGCATCGATGTGGACGCGTTCACCGCCCGGGTTCGCGCGGCTCTTGCCGGGAGCGGAGAACGACCCGTGCTCATTCGCCTTCACCTGGAACCGAGCTGAGTCCGCTATGGTGGCGGCCAGGCGATGACCACCCTCCAGCGACTCCTCGCGTGCCTCGTGCTCCTCGGTCTCTGTGCGCCCTCCGCTCTCGCAGAAACCGCCATCGTGTTCCGCGGCGGGGTCGTGCACACCGTCTCGGGTGGCACCCTCGACCCGGGCTCGGTGGTGGTGCGGGGCGGGGTCATCGAGGCGGTCGGACCCGCGGACGAGATCGGCATTCCGAGAGGCGCGGAGGTCCGCGACCTCCGCGGCAAGGTCCTGATCCCGGGCCTCGTCGACACCCACTCGCACCTGGGCGTCTACCCGCGTCCCATGGTGCCCGCCCACCGCGACGGCAACGACACGAGCGATCCGGTGCAGCCGCAGCTTCGCGCGCTCGATGCCATCTGGCCCGACGATCCCGGCATCCGCATGGCCCAGGCGGGCGGGATCACCACCGCCAACATCATGCCCGGGAGCGGAAACGTGGTGGGCGGACAGACCGCGTACGTGAAGCTCCGCGGCAGCACCGTCGAGCAGATGCTCATTCATCCCGAGGGCATCCAGGGCGGGATGAAGATGGCCAACGGGGAGAACCCGAAGCGTCGCCGCGCCGAGAAGGAGAAGGCGCCGATGACCCGGATGGGGATTGCGGCGCTGCAGCGCGACCTCTTCGTCCGCGCGCTCGAGTACCAGAAGAAGTGGCGGGCCTACGAGGGGAAGGTCGAGGCCGGCGAGGACGCCGATCCGCCGAGCCGCGACCTGAAGCTGGAGCCGGTGGTGGAGATCCTCGAGGGCCGGCGCACCATCCACCATCACACCCACCGCGCCGACGACATCATGACGGTGCTGCGGCTCCGCGAGGAGTTCGGCTTCGACCTGGTGATCCAGCACGGCACCGAGGCCTGGAAGGTGGCGGACGAGATCGCGCGGTCCGGCGTGCCGGTCTCGATCATCCTGCTCGACAGTCCGGGCGGCAAGCCCGAGGTCGTCGAGTACCGGCTGGATTACGGCGCGATCCTGGAGCGGGCGGGCGTCCAGGTGGCGATCCACAGTGACGACTTCATTACGCCGTCCCGGCTGTTCCTGCGCAGCGGAGCGCTCGCCGTGCGCGGGGGCATGAGCGAGGAGGGAGCCCTGCGCGCGCTCACCCTGAACCCGGCCGAGATGATGGGACTCGGCGAGCGGCTCGGCTCGATCGAGGCGGGCAAGGACGCGGATCTCGTGGTGCTCTCGGGGGCGCCCTTCAGCGTCTACACCCATGTGCTCGAGACCTGGATCGAGGGCGAGCTCGTCTTCGACCGCAGCGATCCCGCCGACCGCCGCTTCGCCACCGGCGGCTTCGCCCTGGGAGACGACTATCCCACCCTGGAGGCGCCGTGAACGCGCGGGGGCTGTGGGTGTTGTGCGGGACTCTCGCTCTGGCCTCGGGGGCGCCGGCCGGGGCCGAGAGCTGGGTCGTCCACGCGGAGCTCCTCCATCCGGTCTCGGGGCCGGCGATCCCGAACGGGGTGGTCGTCGTGGAGGGCGACCGCATCGCCGCCGTCGGCGCCGCGGGTGCCGTCGAGATTCCCGCCGGTGCCGCCGAGCGCCGCGCCGCGGTGGTGACCCCCGGACTGATCGACGCGCACACCAGCGCCGGACTCTCGGGGCTCTGGAACGTGGCTTCGGTCCGGGACCAGGACGAGGCGACGGATCCCGATCGCGCCGAGCTTCGCGCCATCGATGCCTTCGACCCGCGCGAGCCCCTCCTCCGCTATCTGCTCGAGCACGGCGTCACCCTGGTGCAGACCGGGCCGGGGCCGGCGGCGCCCATCGCCGGGCAGGCTGCGATCTTCCGCACCAACGGAACGAGCGCAGATCGCATGGCCGTTCGCGCTCCCTCCGCCGTCGTGTTCAACCTGGGCGAGACACCGAAGGCGACCTTCGGGAAGGAGAAGAAATTCCCGTCGACGCGCATGGGAACGGCGGCCCTGATCCGCGCGCGGCTGGCCGCCGCCCGGGATCGCGGCCGCGGACGCGGCTGGTTCGGCGGGAGCGACGGCGTCGACCCGGGGCTCGAGGTGCTGGCCCTGGTGGTTCGAGGCGAGCTGCCCGCGATCTTCACCGCGCACCGTGCCGACGACATCCTGACCGCCCTGCGCATCGCGCGGGAGTTCGAGCTCGATGCCGTCGTGGCCGGGGCGACCGAGGCCTACCTGGTTCGCGACGAGCTCCGAGCGGCGGGCGTTCCCGTGTTAGCGGGGCCGGTGATGGAGCGCGTATCCATTCTCGAGCGGCTGAACGCCAGCTACGAGAACCCGGCCTTCCTGAAGGCCGCGGGCATTCCATTCGCGCTTCGCTCCGGCTTCGAGAGCTACGTGCCCAAGAACCGGGTGGTGCTCTTCGAGGCCGCGGTGGCGGCTGCCAACGGACTGGGTGCCGAGGCCGCCCTGCGCGCGATCACCCTCGACGCGGCGCGCCTGCTGGGCGTGGACGAAGACCGGGGCTCGATCGAGCCCGGCAAGCGGGCCGATCTGGTGCTCTTCGACGGCGACCCCTTCGAGTACACGAGCCACGTCTCGGCGGTGCTCGCCGGCGGGCGCCTGGTCTACGAGCGTCCCTAGGGCGACGGCTCTGCGGCGGCCGCAGGACTCTTCTCCGCCTCCATCGCCTCCTCTTCCGGCGC
>JAPUKG010000303.1 GCA_027295775.1 Pseudomonadota bacterium | reverse complement strand
GCGCGCGCATCGCCGCCAACCGGAAGAGCTGGCGAGAATTCCTCGACGCCGAGACGGCCCGGGAGATCGAGGACCGACTGGCGCTGGCCATGGAGAAGCTGGGCTACGCGCCAATCGCGTAGTCTGGCGGGCGCCCGCTTCGTTCGGCTTCGCAATCTTTTCGGGCGCCCGCTTCGTTCGCCTTCGGCTCACTGCGCGCCGGCTTGTCGCCGGCTTGCGTAGGGCAGCTCCGTCAAGGCGCGTGCGGTCTCGCCCGCGCCCCAGCGCGCGAGCTCGGCGGCGGTCAGCCAGCGCGTGCCTCCGCCCGGGTAGAAGGGTGTGCGCAGCACGTTCTCGGTCAGCGGCTGCTGGGTCTCGTGGAAGCGCGCGCTCCAGAGAGGCCTGGCGTCGGGTGCCGAGTAGAGGGTGACCCGGAAGAACACGCTCGCCGGCGAGGTGCTGCCGATCGCCCCGCCGCTGCGCTCCCGGTAGCGGGACACGACGCCCAGCAGCACCGCGTCCGCCCCGAAATGTCCCGCGGCCAGGGCCGCCGCCGCATGGGCGTCGGTTCGCGGCGCGGCGCCGCTCTCGGTCTCGAAAGCGTGGACGAGATCGTCGGGGGGAACCACGTCGAAGCCCGCCTCCTGGAGGGCCTCGCTCACGAAGCGCGCCACCAGCGCCGTGACCTCGCTCGGAGCCGCTTCGCGGTCGATGATGGGGCTGGCGAGCCCAGGCAGCGGCTGGAAGGGCATGACGGCCAGCCTGCGCAGCGGGCCCGGCGGCGGGGACAGGAACTCCTGGTCGACCGCCGGCGGCGGGGCCACGTAGGCGCAGGCGAGCGCCGCCAGCGACCCGGCGATTCCCGCGCTCCGTGCGATCCGCTTCAGCACGCCAGCCGGTAGTGGGTCGCGGCCTCTTCCGGCGCGAGGCCCACGATGTCGGCGATCACCTTCAGCCACTGGGCGTCCTCGAGATCCGCCGGCTCGATGCGCACCTGCAGCGCCCAGGCGCTCTCGTGGGAGGCGGTGTCCGTGTCGACCATGCGCACCCGGGTGCGACCGGTCTCGGGATCCATCAGCTCGTCGAACGGCATGGGCACGATGGCGCCCACCTGACGGGTGATGAGCACGCTCGAGCGGCCACCGAGCAGGGTGCGCACCGCCCCGGCGCCCAGGTCGCGGGTGTAGTCGAGGTCGAAGGCGTTGGGCGCGGCGCAGCGGAGCTCGTAGCCCACGTCCTTCTCGCCGATGGTCACCTTCCGGCCCCGGGCGGCCAGATCGGACCGCACGCGATCGCGCAGCACCGCGCCGAGCGGCACCTCCGCCAGACGAATGTGCCCGTGTTCGTCGCGCTCCACGTTCTGGATCGCCTCGAGATCACCGGGGTCGAGTCGCTCGCCGATTCCCTCGGCGATCACCGCCACGCCGTGGGCCCGACCCATGGCCAGCCGCTTCACGATGGCGCCCTCCAGGATCCGCGCCGCGCGCTCCAGCCGGATGGGATTCTCGGGGAAGTCCTCGGGGATCAGGGTCAGGGTCGCGCCCGCCGCCTTGCCGGCTCCCAGGGCGAGGTGTCCCGCCTTGCGCCCCATCACCACCACGAAGTACCAGCGCTGGGTCGTGCGCGCGTCCTCCATCATGCGCGAGATCACGTGGGTGGCGTGCTCGCGCGCGGTCTCGAACCCGAAGGTCGGGATGCCGTGGGGGAGCGGCAAGTCGTTGTCGATGGTCTTGGGCACGTGGGCGACGGCGATCCGGCCCTCCGCCAGCTCGGCCACCCGCCGCGCCGAGAAGGCGGTGTCGTCGCCGCCGATGGTGATCAGGTGGTCGATCCCCAGCTCGTCCAGACTGCGCACCACCGCCTTCAGATGGGCGGGGTCCGCTGTCGGGTTGGCGCGCGAGGTCTGGAGGATCGAGCCCCCGAGCAGGTGGATTCGGGACACCTCGTCGATGTGCAGGTCGCGCGCGTGGTCGGTGTCGCCCTCCATCAGCCAGCGGAAGCCCTCGAAGAGGCCGACGACCCGGGCACCGCAGCGCTCGGCCAGGATCGTGGCCGCTCCGATCACGCCGTTGATGCCGGGAGCGGGCCCGCCCCCCACCAGGATGCCGAACGTCGCCATGCTTGCGTCTCCCCTCAGCCGTCCTCCAGGGTGGCAGCTGCGCCGCCCCGGCGCGAGTCCCCGGCGCCCTCTCCGTCAGGTCCCGGCCGGACGCCGTGGACGCCCCCGAAGTAGACGTCCTTGCACGCCCACTCGTTCAGCCGGCGCCGCTCCCGCAGCGCCGCCAGGACCGCCTCGCTCCAGCCCGGCTCGGCCTGCACCTGCTCCCCGTCCCAGTGCAGGCGCGGGTGCTCGACCGCGTCGCCGATGGCGAGCCCGAAGTCGCTCACAGCCGACAGAACCTGGAGCAGCGCGGTGCGAATCCGCTTGCTGCCGCCGCTGCCCAGCACCAGGCGCACGTCGTCGCCCCGGAGCAGCAGGGATGGCGATATCATCGACGCCACGCGCTGGCCGGGTGGCCCGGCGTGGAAGCCCTCGGGATGCAGGTCCTCCTCGCCCAGCATGTTGTTGAGCATGATCCCGGTGCCCGGAACGACGTAGCCCGAGCCCTCGCCGTTGGACGTGGTCATGCTGGCGACGTTTCCCTCCGGATCGCACGCGGACACGTGGGTGGTGCCGCGCTGGAAGCGGGGCACCCGGCCGGACTGGCGCCGGCGGTCGACCTCCTCCATCACCTCCAGCAGGGCCAGCGCGTGGCCGCGGCCGCCCATCGCCTCCGCCGAGAGGTCGCGCCTCTCCAACAGGGTCAGGGAGAGCGCCAGCAGCGAGCCGCCGAAGGAGGGCGGTGGGTTGGTGAGCAGGCGCAGGCCGCGGTAGGCGACCTCCAGTGGCTCGCGCTCGATCACCCGGAACGCCGCCAGGTCGCTCTCGCCGAGCAGGCCCCGTCCGTCGCGCATGTCCGCCGCGATCCGCCCGGCCAGGGCTCCCGCGTAGAGGCCCCCCTCGTCGCCGTCGACGGCCAGGCACTCCAGGAAGGACGCCAGGTCCGGATTCGTCAGCGTGTCGCCCTCGCCGACCAGTCGTCCGTCCCGGGTGAAGAGCGCGCGGCCCGCTTCCGTCAGGGTCATGATGGGCGCCAATAGACCCAGGAAGTAGGCCTGGTGGTGGCTCACTGGAACGCCGCGGGCCGCGAACTCGATCGCGGGCGCCAGCACCTCCCGCAGCGGGGCGCGGCCCAGCCGCTCGTGCACGTGCAGGAAGCCGCGGAGATTGCCGGGCACCGCCACCGACCCCAGACCGGCGTTGAAGACCTGCTCCGAGGCCGGGAAGCGCACCGTCACCGGAACGAAGTGGGGCTCGAGGCCGGGTTCGGCCAGGTCGCGACCGGGGCTGTCGACGAAGAAGTCGAACAGGCGCGCGCGCCCCCGGGCGGTGCGGGCGAGCAGGAAACCGCCCCCGCCCAGGCTGGTGAGGGCCGGCTCTACCACGGCGGAGGCGAAGCCGGCGGCCACCACGGCATCGAAGGCGTTGCCGCCGGCGCGCATCACCTCCGCAGCCGCCTCGCTGACCCGCGGATGCCCGGATGCGACGACACCGCGCACGGCGATAGCTTAGCGGGCGTAGAATGGGAGCTGCTCCCAGGGCCAGGAGGAGGAGCGCATGCGACAGGTCTGGATCCCGAGAGCGGGCTCCCCCGAGGTGCTGGAGCTGCGGGAGGCGCCGGACCCGCTGCCGGCCGCGGGAGAGGTGCGGATCCGGGTGGAGGCGAGCGGCGTCAACTTCGCCGACATCATGGGGCGGCTGGGCATCTACCCCGACCTTCCAGCCATGCCGGTGGTGCCGGGCTACGAGGTCGCGGGCCGCATCGACGCCGTCGGCGACGGCGTGGAGACCGACTGGATCGGGCGCGACGTGCTGGCCATGACCCGCTTCGGCGGCTACGCGGACGTGGTCTGCGTTCTCGAGGCCCAGGCCTACGCGCGCCCGGAGGAGCTCTCGGTCGCCGAGGCGGCCGGACTCCCCGTCAACTACCTCACCGCCTTTCAGCTGATCGAGGTGATGGGCAGCCTGCGCACCGGAGAGACCGTGCTCGTGCACTCGGCGGGGGGCGGCGTGGGCATCGCCGCCGTCCAGCTGGCGAAGCGCATCGGCGCGCGGGTGATCGGAACCGCGTCGGCGTCCAAGCACGACTTCCTGAAGTCCCTCGGCGTCGACGAGTGCATCGACTACACATGCGAGGACTTCGAGGCGCGCGTCCTGGACATCACCCACGGCCGGGGCGTCGAGCTGGTGCTGGACGCCGTGGGTGGCAAGTCATTCAAGAAGAGCTACCGCTCCCTCGCGCCCACCGGGCGCCTGGGTATGTTCGGCATCTCGGCGGCCGCCACCGGGAAGCGCCGCAGCCTGACCTCCCTGGCGGTCACGCTGCTGGGCACCCCGTGGCTCCAGTTCACACCGTTGGCCCTGATGAACGCGAACAAGGGCGTCTTCGGCGTCAACCTCGGCCATCTGTGGGAGGAGCAGGACCGGGTGTCCGGGTGGATGGAGACACTCCTCGACTACACCCGCGAGAGGAGCGAGTCCCGCATCGTGCCCGTCGTGGCCGAGACCTTCCCGCTCGAGCACGCCGCGGAGGCACACCACTACATCCAGGACCGGCGCAACATCGGCAAGGTCCTGCTCATTCCCTAGGCCGGCGCGCCCTGGCGCGCGGCGGCCTTGTCGAAAGCGGCGAGGAGGTCTCGGCAGCGGGCCTCGACCTGATCGCGCATCTGCGGGTGAGTGACGATGTAGAGGTCGCCGTCCCGAACGCCGTCGAGGACAGCGCGGGCGACTCGCTCGGGGTCGATCAGCACGGCGGAGTCGGGCGAGCCGGCCCGCGCCACGGCGGCCAGGTCGTCGGAGGAGAGCACCGGCGCGTCGCTCGGGCGATGGCGTCCCTCGAAGAGGCGGCTCTTCACGCCGCCGGGACACACCACGCTCACCCCGATGCCGTGCTCCTCGAGGTCGATGCGCAGGCACTCGCTGAAGCCGACCACCGCGTACTTGCTCGCGGTGTACGCGGCCACCCGCGGCGACGGCGCCAGCCCGGCCATGGACGCGGTGTTTACGATGTGGGCGGGGCCGCCCTGGGCGAGCATGCGGGGCACGAAGCACTGCACGCCGTGGAGGACTCCCCGCAGGTTCACGTCCACCACCCAGTCCCACTGCTCCGGAACGGGCGCAAGGGCCGTCCCCATGACGAGCACGCCGGCGTTGTTGCAGAGCAGATGACAGGCCCCGAACGCCTCGTAGCTGCGGCGGGCCAGCTCCTCCACGGCGCCGCGATCGGTCACGTCGACCTCCACCGCCAGCCCGCGCCGCTCCCGGGCGCGCACCGCCTCGGCAGCGGCCTCGGCGTCCGCCAGGTCGAGATCCGCCGCCACCACGTGCATTCCCGCCTCGGCCAGGACCTCGCTGAGGGCGCGGCCAATACCGCTACCCGCTCCCGTGACCACGGCGACCCGGTCCCGAAGCTCCCGCATGCCCGCCCTCCCGTCCTGAGGCCGATTCGCCCTCTGCGCAGGACGTCCAGTCTACCGGTTGAGGGGCCCGCGCATGCCGTGGAGCGCTTCAGGGTCCAGGCGGGTCCGTCGCGCGGGCTCGAATCTCGAGGGCGCGCGCGGGCCAGTCGGTGGTGAACCCGACGCAGCCGATCCCGATGGCGCGCTCGACGTCGGCGTCGTTGCGGATCCGCCAGACGCGGACCGAGAGGCCGCACTTCTCGACCTGCGCGACGACCTTGGGGGCCAGGTCCTCCGCCGCGATGCCGATCTGATCGAAGCGTTCGCGTGCGGCCCGCTCGACCCAGCCCCTCTGGACCTCGACGGGCGACTCTGCGCCGAGATCCAGGCGCGACCGCCTGTCCAGGAGCAGGCACAGCGGAATCCCGGCGTCGAGAGCGCGCACGCGGGCCAGCGAGCTCGCGTCGAAGGAGGTGACGGTGGTGCGGCCCTCCACGCCCCGAGCGCGGACGGACTCCAGCAGCAGCGCGGGCAGCTCCGGCTCCGGCGATTTGATCTCGACCTGATAGGCGAGACGGGTTCCGAAGCGCCCAAGCACCTGGTCCAGCGTTGCGAGGCCGGTCCCGGCGTAGCGCGAAGCAGCGCCCGAGCGCGCGGGCTCGCGATCGAACCAGCTGCCGATGTCCGCGCCCTGCAGCTCCCGCGCGCGGTGATCGCGAACGCGGCCGGTGCGGTCCGTCTTGGCATCGAGCGTCGCATCGTGGAAGACGACGAGCACGCCGTCCCGCGAGAGCTGCACGTCCAGCTCCACGCCGTCGACGCCGAGCTCGAGAGCCCGCTGGAAGGCGGGAAGCGTATTCTCAGGCGCGTCGGCAGACGCTCCTCGATGGGCGATCACGTGGGGCGCGGGCACGGTCTGGCGATCAGGTCCGAAAATGGCCAGTGTCGGCGGCCCTGTCTAGCATACTGGAGACGTGAAGCTCGACGCCGACCTCTGCTACCGGGCGCTGGCCAGCCGCGACGCCCGCTTCGACGGGCGCTTCTTCACCGGCGTAAAGACCACGGGCATCTACTGCCGGCCCATCTGCCCGGCGCGCACACCCAAGCGGAGCAACGTCCGCTTCTTCGCGTGCGCCGCGGCCGCGGCCGAAGCCGGTTTCCGTCCCTGCCTGCGCTGCCGGCCCGAGGCCTCCCCCGGCACGCCGGCCTGGGCCGGCACCTCGGCCAGTGTGTCCCGCGCCCTGCGTCTGATCGACGAGGGCGCCCTCGATCGCGGCGGCATCGAGGATCTCGCCGCGCGCATGGGCATGGGAGAGCGCCACCTGCGCCGGCTCTTCGACACCCACCTGGGTGCCTCACCGGTGGCCGTGGCGCAGACCCGGCGCATCCACTTCGCCAAGAAGCTGCTGGACGAGACCGATCTCCCCATGAGCGAGGTGGCCTTTGGCGCCGGCTTCTCGAGCATCCGCCGCTTCAACGCGGCGATCCGCTCCACCTATGGGCGCTCGCCGACGGAGATGCGCAAGCGCCGGCGCCCCGGCCTGCGCGCCGGCGCCGGTGCGAACCTGGAGCTGCGCCTGGCCTACCGATCTCCCTTCGACTGGAACGCGCTGGTCGATTACCTGGCGGCCCGGGCCATTCCGGGCGTCGAGGCGGCTTCGCGCGAGTCCTACCGGCGGAGCGTCAGCATCGACGGATGCGCGGGGGTCCTCGAGGTGCGGCCCGATCCCGACGCTGCGAACGGCGGACTCGTTCTCTCGATTCCCGCCGGCACGTCCCGCGCCCTCGGTCCCACCGTCGAGCGCGTGCGCCGCATCTTCGACCTGGGCGCCGACCCGGCAGCGATCGCGGCGCATCTCTCGCGCGATCGCACCCTGGCGCCGACCCTGAAGCGCCACCCGGGGCTGCGCGTTCCGGGCGCCTGGGACGGCTTCGAGCTGGCCGTGCGCGCCATTCTCGGCCAGCAGGTCTCGGTGGCACGGGCCACCGAGCTGGCGGGCAAGCTCGCTGGAACCTTCGGGCGCCCCCTGCCCGAGCCCGAGGAGGGAATCTCGTGGATCTTCCCGCCGCCCGAGGTGCTGGCGGAGGTGGACATCGCCGGCCTGGGGCTGATGCCCAGCGTGCGGGCCGAGGCGATCCGGGGTCTGGCCGCGGCGGTGCGAGACAGAGAGCTTCGCCTGGACGAGCCGCTGGTGCGGGAGACCGCACTGGAGGCGTTGACCTCGCTCCCGGGCATCGGGCCGTGGACCGCGGAGTACGTGGCCATGCGCGCGCTGCGCGAGCCCGATGCGTTTCCGGCCAGCGACCTCGGGCTGCGCCGCGCGGCCTCCCCGAGCAGGGCGAGCCCGGGGAGCGGGGGAATCGTGCCCGCGCGCGAGCTCGAGGAACGGGCCGTGGCCTGGCGCCCCTGGCGCGCGTACGCCGCCATGGCGCTCTGGCAGACGGGCAGCGACGCCAGCGCAGTCCGGCCGAGGACCCGGCGCCGATAGCGAGGCCCGCGGCCGATGGGTCGGGGGTCAGGGGACGGGGTTTCGCTCCGCGGCCAGCAGAAGCGAGAGCGCGGTGGGTCCGTCGTTCACCCGACCGTCCGGCGTGAGGCCGGCGGCGAGAAAAACATCGAAGCGCTCGTCGCTGTAGCCGTTGCTCGAAGCGAAGTGCCCCAGGTGGGTGAGGTCCCGCGCGCGGTAGCCCGTCTCCTCTTCGAGCTCCCGGCGCGCCCCGGCCTCCGGCGTGTCACCGTCCAGCGCGCCGCTCGGACACTCAAGCGTCCACTTCCGCGTCGGCCAGCGATAGACTCGTTCCATCACCACCCGGCCGTCGTCGAGGATCGGAACCACCATGGCCCAGGGGCCGCGCTCGATGACGTGGTAGTCGATCTGCTGGCCACCGGGGAGGACGATCTCGTCGCGGCGCAGCACGAACCAGGGGCAGCTGTAGATCTTCTGCGATGCCGT
>JAPUKG010000302.1 GCA_027295775.1 Pseudomonadota bacterium | reverse complement strand
GGCGACCGCCTGGGCTCCGGCCACCGGCTGGAGGGGCCCGCCATCGTGGAAGAGCGCTTCACCACCATCGTCCTCTATCCCGGCCACACCGCCGAGCTGGACGACGCCGGCAACTACCGCATTCAAGTCTCCTGACCAATCCTTTTGAACTTCGTGGTGAAGCGCTTCGCGCCATGGAGCGGAACAACCTTCCGTCGGGGGTCAGTGCCTCAGAGGCAACGGGGTGCCATGCTTGCCCAGGCTGGGCCCGATGCGGCAAGGGAGCGTGCACAGCGGTGGTCGAGACCCCGGGGTCGAAACGCGACCGCGCAGCAGGCCGGTAGGCCTGCGAAGTTCAGCAGACTGGGCTAGTTTTTGACGGATCGTCAAAAACGATGGAGATCGCCCATGCGTGAGTATCGACTGGTCGACGCCGACTGCCACACGGTCGAGCCCAAGCACATCTGGCAGGAGTGGCTTCCCAGCGAGTTTCTCGACCGCGCGCCCAAGATCGTCAAGGACGAAGAGGGTGGCGACGCGTGGGATTTTGGCGAGGGCAAGCCGCTCATGTGCATCGGGCTCGTGGCCACGCCCGGCATGCGCTACGAGGACATCAAGTGGAAGGGGTACACCTACGAGACGGTGCGCAAGGGCTGCTGGGACGGCAAGGCGCGTCTCGAGGACATGGACCAGGACGGCGTCGACGCCGAGTTCCTCTATCCCAGCCAGCGCACCATGTACCACTTCATGGGCCACCAGGACCGCGAGTTCCATCGCGCCGGCATCCAGGCGTACAACAACTGGCTGCACGACGAGTTCTGCGCCAACGATCCAGAGCGTCTCTTCGGGCTGGCACAGATGCCGAACCTCGGGGTGGACGAGGCCATCGCGGAGCTGCGGCGTGGCAAGGAGAAGGGCATGCGCGGCGTGATCCTGACCGCGTGGCCGAATGGTGGCGATGCCCTCGGCGAGGAGGACGACCGGTTCTTCGCAGCGGCGGAAGAGCTCGGCATGCCGATCAGCATTCACATCCGCATCGTGCGTCCAAGCCGCAAGAGCACGGGTGCCCTCGAGGGGCCGGGCGCCATCGCCAACATGGCCCTGGCTGGAATGTCGCTCTTCCCGGAGGTGATGTGTGAGATCATGGTGAGCGGCGTGCACGACCGATATCCCAAGCTCCAGTTCCTGGGCGTCGAGACCGACGTGGGCTGGGTGCCCGCGGCGCTCGAGCAGCTCGACAACTTCTACTGGCGCAACCGCGCCCACACCGGAATCCAGATCGCGCAGCTGCCCAGCGACTACTTTCATCAGAACTGGACGTGCACCTTCATCCACGACCGCGTCGGCATCAAGAACCGCTACGACGTGGGCGTGCGCAACATGGCGTGGTCCACCGACTATCCGCACCACGGCAACGACTGGCCCTACAGCCGAAAGGTCATCGGCGAGATGTTCGATGGCGTCCCGGCCGATGAGCGCCACGCCATCTGCGCCGGGAACATGGTGCGCCTGTACGACCTGCCGCAGAGCCTGGAGAGTCCAGAGTGAGTGACAAGCCCGAATTCGAAGGCTTTGATACCAGCGATGTCGATCGGTGGATCGGTGCGCCGCTCGGACACTCCGAGCTGAAGGACGAGATCCACATCAACGATATCCGGCGCTGGGCGCAGGGGATGCAGAACCCCAATCCCCTGTACTTCGATGAGAGCTACGCCGAGCATGGCCGCCACGGTCGCCTGGTGGCGCCCCAGAGCTTCGCGGTGTGCACCAGCGACAGTCACGGCGCCGGTCCCGCCATTCAGGGGACGATCCCCGGGATGCACATGATCTTCGGCGGCGACGAGTGGTGGTTCCACGGGCCGCGCATCGAGCCCGGCGATCGGCTGCGCCTGGAGACCATGCTCTTCGACTACAAGGTGGCGGACACCAAGTTCGCGGGGCCCACCATGTTCTCGCGCGGCGACACGACCTACGTGAACCAGCGGGGCGAGATCGTCTGCAAGCAGCGCTCCACCTCCGTCCGCTACCGCGCCGACGAGGCGCGCGAGCGGGACCTGTTCGGCGCTGGCGACGAAAAGGAATGGAGCGACGAAGAGCTCGAGGAGATCGAGCGCCAGAGCTTCGAGTACACGCGGAGCTTCCTCGAGCTGGGTCACGACCGCCGCCTCTTCGTCAAAGAGGGCGACGAGCTGCCCACGCGGCCGATCGGGCCTCACTCGCTGATGACCTTCACCACCGAGTGGCGCTCGTACCTGATGACCGTGTGGGGCGCGTTCGGGGCGGAGGTGGGCGGACGATCCTCGCTCCACGAGGCCGGCTGGCTGCCCGAGATGTCCCGCGATCTCGAGGCCGCCAAGCTCGACCCGTCCCAGGCGGACGGTCTGTACAAGGGCCCGTCGCGCGGCCACGTCCAGCCCCGCTACGCCCGACTGATCGGGATGCCCCGCGGCTACGGCTACGGCGCGTCCATGGGTGCCTGGATCCTGGACTACCTCACCAACTGGGTCGGCGAGTGGGGCGAGGTGCTGCACAGCAACATGCAGTACCGGGCCCCCGCGCTGACCGGCGACCTGACCCTGCTGAACGGAAAGGTGCTCTCCATCGACTACGCCGATCCCGACGGGCAGCCCGTCGCCGACATCGAGGTGGTCATGACCAACCAGCGCGATGAGGTCATGGCCAAGGGCACCGCCCAGGTGCGCCTGCCGACCGAGGCGCTCCCCGTCGAATGAGGAGGCGCGGCGCGTGAATCTCGAGCTCAGCCTGCAGGGAGACGCGCGCCGCTTCACGCTCCCCCGCTTCCTCGAGGACGTGGTCGGGCGTCACGCCGAGCGGCCGGCGCTTCGCTTCGAGGGGCGCACGCTGCGCTACCGGGATCTCGACCGCGAGGTCCGGCAGCTGTCGCGAGGCCTCGCCGGGGCCGGCGTGGTGAAGGGCGCGCGGGTGGCGGTGCAGATGGCCAACCGACCGGAGTGGGTGATCGCGGCCTTCGCGGTCGCGCGGGTCGGCGGTGTCCTCGTGCCGGTCAACACCTACGCCACGTCCGGGGAGCGCGATCACATCCTGCGCCACAGCGATGCGTCGCTGCTCCTGCTCCAGCGCTCGCTCTTGAAGCACTCCTTCCTGGAGGACCTGCACCGCGATCACCCGGATCTCTTTGCCGGACGCAGCGGGCAGCTCCGCTGTCTCGCGCTCCCCCACCTGCGCAGGGTCTTCTGCCTGGGGCTCGATGCCCTGTGCGGCGGTGTCCAGACCTGGGACGACCTGCTGGCCCTGGCCGACGACGTCCCGGACGCGCTGGTCGACGCCATGGCCGACGAGGTCACGCCCGCGGACGACGCGCTCATCATCTACACCTCGGGCACCACGGCCCTGCCCAAGGGCGTCCTGCACGGCCAACGCGCCCCGGTGGTGCAGAGCTGGCGCTTCGCCGAGTACATGGACCTGGTCCCAGAGGACCGCGTCTGGACGGCCCAGCCGTTCTTCTGGACCGCGGGCATCGCCATGTCGCTGGGCGCCACCCTGGCGGCGGGCGCCTGCCTGATCCTCGAGGAGACCTTCGACGCCGGGTCCGCCCTGCGCACGATCGAGTCCGAGGGCGCCACGGCCGTCCACGCGTGGCCCCACCAGGAGAAGGCCATGGCCGAGTATCCGAGCGCCCGCGAGCGGGATCTATCGCGCGTGCGGCGGATCGAGTTCAGCTCGCCCATGGCCAAGCTGGTCGGCCTCGAGAAGGACGAGTGGGGCACCCACTGCGCGTACGGCCTGTCCGAGACCTTTACCATCGCCTCGTCGATCCCCGCGCTCGCGCCGGCCGAGCTGCGCGCCGCCAGCAGCGGCAAGCCGCTCCCCGGCATGTCGATCCGCATCGTCGATCCCGAGACGGGTGCGCCG
>JAPUKG010000301.1 GCA_027295775.1 Pseudomonadota bacterium | reverse complement strand
CACCATCACCGCCGCCGTCGGGATCGCCTCGAGCGGCGGCCGCTCCGCTGCCCGTGCTCCCACGAGGTGGTACGCCACCCGGTGCGTCTCCTGATAGAGCGAGCTCAGCATCGTGGTGTGCGAGACGGTCGTGGCCAGCGTATTCACGAACGCCCGCTCGAACTTCACCCCCTGCGAAGCGAGCTCGCTCAGGAACGGCGACGTCAGCCGCTCGTACCCGTAGGTGCTCAGATGATCGGCGCGAAGGGTGTCGAGCGACACGAGCAGGATGTTGGGCCGCGCGGGAGGATGGGGCGCTCCGCACCCCGACAGGAGCATCGCCGCGAGGAGCGAGATCCAGAGGGTCACGGCGCGAGTCTAGCTGCCAGTCCGGTGGGGGCCCGCCTTCGCTCGCCGACGGCTCGCTGCGCGGACGACTCTTCGAGTCGGCCGCGCTAGCGCCCCATCTTCTTGAGATCGGTCAGGACGCCCTTGGCCACTGCCTTGAGCGTCTCGAAGACCCCCTTGCCCACGGTCGCGCAGGCCTCGAAGTCGGGCGCGCGCATCGGGTTCAGCACCCGGCGCATCTCGTCGAGCGAGGCCGCGTTGGGCAGGTCCCGCTTGTTGTACTGGATTACGTACGGGACCTTGTCGAGCTCGTAGCCCTGCTCCTTCAGGTTGATCTGAAGATTCTCGAGGCTCTCGATGTTGGCCTCCATCCGCTCGATCTGGCTGTCCGCCACGAACACCACGCCGTCCACGCCCTTCAGGATCAGCTTGCGGCTGGCGTCGTAGAAGACCTGGCCCGGCACCGTGTAGAGATGGAAGCGGGTCTTGAA
This sequence comes from Pseudomonadota bacterium, assembly GCA_027295775.1. Taxonomy (GTDB): domain Bacteria; phylum Myxococcota_A; class UBA9160; order UBA9160; family UBA4427; genus JAPUKG01. Next base: position 10,416 of record JAPUKG010000301.1, on the reverse strand, counting down.
GCCCCGGATCTGGCCCAGAGCCAGGGGGAGGAAGTCGAAGAACAGCGTCCGCTCGGTCTCCGTCGCGAGCGAGATCATCTTGCCCTTCAGGTCGGGATTGGTCTTCGCGTAGATGTGCTGAAGATTCGTCGTCTTCCCGCACAGGCCGGGACCGTAGAAGACGATCTTGCAGTTGATCTCGCGCGACGAGTAGTTGATGAAGGACATGTACCGCGGCTTCTCTGGCCCGTCCTAGTCTGAAAAGAGGTTGTCGATGTCGTCGTCCGTGATCTCGGCGAAGGGGCTGCTGCCGCTGGCCGCTTCCAGCTTTGCCTTCTGCTCGATGTCCTCGAAGATCCTGGCCAGCTCTGCGCCCGCCTTCTTGACCCGGAGTCGGACCAGTCCCAGGGAGCTGCGCTCGTCGAACACTACCACCAGGATGATTCGCGAGCCCACGAGAGTGATGTGCAGGTTGTCGCGCTGACCCTGGTGGAAGTGGATCGGGAACTCCTCCTCGCCCACGATCTTCGCCAGCCCGCCGGTGGCGGCAATGCAGCCTGCGGTCAGCGAGGCCAGGCTCGTGCTGTCGATGCCCTCGAGTTCGCCGGCCTCGCTGATCAGCTGACCGTTCTTGTCGACCACGAAGATGCCCTTGGAGTTCGCGTCCCTCACCAGACGCTGGATCACGACGAGGATCTTCTGAAAGTCCTCTTCGTGCATCACGAGCTGGGTCTCGAACATTCGCAAGTGCCCCTGTAACCAATCGAAATGGAAGGGCAATTCGATCTTGATGGTACCGTCGAAGTGCCGCCGGGCAACGGGTGTCTCGGGCCTTGAATCGGCCTCGCGGTGTGCCGCCTTTAGTCCATCTGCCGCCGGTTCTCGAGGGAACGGCCCACGGTCACGTGGTCGGCGTACTCGAGGTCTCCACCCAGGGGCATTCCGTAGGCAATCCGGGTGATCGCCACCCCGGCCCCCGTCTTGCGCAGCCGGTCCGCCAGGAAGTGGGCCGTGGCGTCCCCCTCCGTATTGGGATTGGTGGCCAGGATGACCTCCTCGATGCCGCCCCCGTGCACGCGCGCCTCCAGGTCCGCCACGCGGAGATCGTCGGGTCCAACCCCATCGATCGGCGAGAGCGCGCCGCCCAGCACGAAGTAGTGGCCCCGAAAGCTGCCGCTCTTCTCCACCGCGGCCAGATCCGCGGGCTCCTCCACCACGCACAGCAACGCGGCGTTCCGCTCGGGGTTGCGGCAGATGGCGCAGGGCGAGACATCGGTCAGGTTGAAGCAGCGCTCGCACAGGCAGGTGTCCTGCTTGAGGCGGCCCACCGACTCCGCCAGCTCGGCCACCATCTCCTCCGGCGCTCCCAGTAAGTAGAAGGCCAGCCGCGTGGCCGACTTCTCGCCGATGCCCGGCAGTCGCTTGAGACTGCTCACCAGGCGCTCGATCGCGGGAGAGGACTGCACCTAGGACCCGTTCCCGCTCTCGGGGGCGATCGGAATGCCCAGGCCCGCTGCCCCCGACAGCTTCTGGAACTCCTCCTGGACCATTCGCTGGGCCGCCGCCAACGCGGCGTTCACCGCCGCCGCCGTCAGGTCCTGCAGCATCGGGCGATCGCCGCCCTCGATCAGGCTCGGCTCGATGCGGATCTCCAGGATGCGGAGCTCGCCGGAGACGACGGCGGTGACCATGCCGCCGCCGGCAGAGCCCTCCACCCGGCGCGTGGCCAGCTCGCGCTGGAGCGCGGCCACCTTCGTCTGCATCTCGCGGGCCTGGGCCAGCAGCTTGCCGACGTCCGGCTGGCTCACCCGCGGCCCTCGGGTGCGTTCCCGCTCGGCGTGCCCAGGGGACGGATCTCGACGATCTCGGCCTCGAGCTCCCGCAGCGCAACGTTCACCGCGGGGTGGTTGAGGGCGTCCTTGCGCCGCTGCCGGGCCGCCTCCCGGTGGGCCGTGTCGCTCTGGGCGCCGTTGCCGTGCTCGGACTCGGCGACGATCTCGACCCGGAGCTCGTGGCCGAAGAACTGGCTGCAGACCGCCTCGAACTCCCGGATCCGGTCGCCGAGTCGGCGAGCGTGAAACGCGTTGGGCAGCCCGACGCGCAGCCGGTCGGATGTGTGCTCGAGGAGTCGGCCCCCTTCGAGTGACGCGAACAGGCCGCGGTTCCGCTCCTGGGCGAAGCCGCGCAGCCGGTCGAACACCACTTCGGGGGGCGCCTCGGGGTCGTCGCGCGATCCGCTGTCCGCCCGCTTGGTCTCGACGTCAGGGGAGCCGCCGGACCGGCGGGCCGCGCCTGCGCTGTGCCCGCTACTGCCCCGCCCCGAGCTTCCGCCGCCGCCGTCGTCGTCGCCGCCGCCGCCGCCGGCCAGGCGGCGCTCGAGCGAGTCGAGCCGGGCCAGCAGCGCGGCCACGTCGTCGCCGGCGGGCATGGTCGCCAGCCGCACCACCGCCATCTCGAGGACGGCGTCTGGCTCGGGCGCCCAGGCCAGGTCCTCCTGCTCCTTCACCAGCGCGCGGAACATGCGTCGCAGCCGCGCCTCGTTGCCCTGCTGGGCCAGCTCGCGGAGCTCGGCGATCTCCTCGTCGCTTCCCTCCACCAAGCCGTCGGCGTTGGGCGCCACGCGCCGCACGACCAGATCGCGCAGCAGCTTCACCAGCTCGGCGCTCAGCCGCTTGGGGTCGGTGCCGCCGGCAAGCGCGCGCACGCAGGCCTCGAGCGCCGCTGCCGCGTTGCCCTCGACGCACGCGCGCCCCACCGCCATTAGCACGCGGCGGTCGATCAGGTCGAGCACCTCGGCCACGGTCTCGTCCGAGACCTCGGTACCGCCGTAGGCGATCACCTGGTCGAGCAGGGTCTGGGAGTCACGCATCGACCCGTCGCCCTCGCGGGCGACGGCGCGCAGGCTGTGCTCGGAGATCGCGATCCCCTCCGCTTCGGCGATCATCTGGAGCCGCGCCGTCACCTCTGCCGTGGGGATCCGCCGCAGGTCGTAGCGCTGACAGCGCGAGATCACGGTGAAGGGGATCTTCTCGGGATTGGTCGTGGCGAACACGAAGAGGCTGTGCGGCGGCGGCTCCTCCAGGGTCTTCAACAGGGCGTTGAAGGCTGCGGTGGAGAGCATGTGCACCTCGTCCACCACGAAGATGCGGTACTTGCCGGGAGACGGGGCGTAGCGGATCGACTCGATCAGCTCGCGCACGTCGTCGACGCTGGTGCGGCTGGCGGCGTCGATCTCCTGGACGTCCGTCGAGCGGCCGGCGGAGATCTCCTCGCAGAACGAGCACGTTCCGCACGGCGTGTCGGTGGGTCCCTTCTCGCAGTTCAGGCATCTCGCCAGGATGCGCGCCAGGGTCGTCTTGCCGACGCCGCGCGGTCCCGTGAGCAGGATGGCGTGGGGGATCCGATCGCTGCGGATCGCGTTGCGCAGGGGGGTCGTCACGTGATCCTGACCCGAGACCTCGTCGAAGGTCTGGGGCCGCCACTTGCGCGCGGTGACTTGGTAGCTCAACGGGGGCGACCTCGGCTGGACTGCGGCGAGGGGAGATCGCAGGGCACCCCCGCCTGCATCCGAAACCCCGCTACGGCTGCTTCCTTCCGGACCTGACCGGGTTCACGAGACATCGAGACCGAGCGGGACCCTGCGATCACTCCTCGCCACAGGCAGGGCGAATCTACCTGCGGGCCCGGAGGGGGTCAAACCGCAGGCCGGCCGGGTGGCGGAGAGGGTGGGATTCGAACCCACGGTACTCTCTCGAGTACACCCGATTTCGAGTCGGGCACGTTCAACCGGACTCCGTCACCTCTCCGCGGGCGAACAGGCTACACGCCGTGGGCGAGTGGTGCCCGCCCCAAGAGCCCGTGCTACGGTGCGCGCCGGAGAAATCCTCCGGAGACGCAGACTTGGCGCGAGACGATCTGATCCAGGCCACCGGGACCGTCGACAAGATCCTCGGCGGGGGGCGCTACCAGATCACGCTCGAGGCCGGCCAGACGGTGACGGCCCAGCTCTCCGGCCGCATGCGACGCTTTCGCATCCGGGTCATCCCGGGTGACCGGGTCACCGTCGGGCTCTCGCCCTACGACCCGACCCACGGCTTCATCACCTTCCGCTTGCGGGAAGGGCAGAGCACGCCCGGCTCGTAGGGATTGGCCGAGGCCCCGTGCGCTCCCGGGCCATCCACCTCTTCCTCGCCTGCATCCAGCGCTGGGACCGCCTGCGCCTGCGCTGGCTACACCGCCGCCACCCCGGGCTCGACATCCATCCCCTGGCGAGCACCAACTTCGCCAGCGCGCGCTTCGTGCTGGCCGAGGGAGCCCGGCTCTCCATCGGAGCGGGCGTGGTGACCGAGCGGCGTCGCGACGGCGTGCACTTCCAGCTGGAGCGCGGCGCGCAGGTGGTGATCGGCGACGGCACCTGGATCCGCTCCGAAGTGCAGCCGGTCCACGTGGCGGTCTTCGAGGGCGCGAGCCTGGAGCTGGGTCCGGACTGCTTCCTGAACGGCTGCCACGTGAGCGCAAAGGAGCGCGTCACACTGGGCACCCGGGTCTGGGTGGGACCGGGCGCGCGCATCTTCGACGCGGACCAGCACGATCTGGACGCCGACCGCCCCGAGGTTCGCGAGCCCGTCGTGATCCGGGACTACACCTGGATCGCATCGGACGTGACGGTGCTTCGCGGCGTCGAGATCGGCGAGCACTGCGTCGTGGGCACCCGCTCGCTGGTCACGAGCTCGCTGCCGCCCCACACGCTGGCGTACGGGACGCCCGCCGTGGCGCACGGCCGCGTCGGGGATCGCTCCAAAGCGAGGTAGGATGGGTCCATGTCCCTGCGCATTGCCGTCTTCGGGCAAGCTCGCTTCGGCCGCGACGTGACGGTCCGCCTGGCGGAGGCCGGGCACGAGATCGCGGGCGTGTACGTCCCGCCGGACGGCGGGCGTCCAGACGTCCTGGCGGCCGAGGCCGAGAGCCGCGCCTGGCCGCTCTTCCGCCACCGCCGCTTCCGCAGGAAGGGCGTCGCGATCCCCGAGCTCGTGGAGGAGTACCAGGCGCTCGGCGCCGAGCTGAACCTGATGCCGTTCACCACGGTGATCCTGCCCGTCGAGATCGTGGACGCGCCCAAGCGGGGCTCGCTCTGCTTTCACCCATCGCTGCTGCCCGCCTTCCGGGGCGGTTCGGCGATCCCGTGGCAGATCATCCTCGGTGCTCGCGAGACGGGGGTCACGGTGTTCCGGCCGGACGAGGGCGTCGACACCGGACCCATCGTCGTGCAGCGCGGCGGCGTGACCATCGACGACACAGACACCGCGGCCTCGCTCTACTTCGACAAGCTCTACCCGCTGGGCGTCGAGGCCATGGTGGAGGCGGTGACCGCAGTGCACCGGGAGGACGCCCGCTACCAGCCCCAGTCCGAGGAAGGCGCCAGCCACCAGGGGCTGCTGGACGACGAGGTGGCGCGCATCGACTGGTCGAGGCCCGCGCTGGAGATCGACCGGCTGATTCGCGGCTGCGATCCGCAGCCCGGCGCCCGCGCGCAGCTCGGCGACGACCCCATCCGGCTGTTCGGCGCACGACTCGAGGCGGGGGATCCGGGCGGCGAGCCCGGGACGATCGTCGGCGTCGACGCCGACCGGATCGCAATCGCGGCCGCGGGTGGACGCATCTCCGTGGCCCGGGTCCGGATCGGGGAGGGTCCGAAGCTGCCCGTCTCCAGTGCCGGGCTGGAACCCGGTGTCCGACTCACCTGATCGCCGCACCCCGAGCGCTCTCGGGCTCGCCCCCCCGCTCCAGGCCGCCGGCTTCAACGTCGCCGGTGTTCTCTCGGCCGAGCGTTACGCCGGCCTCGTGCCGCCCGCGTGGGCTCCCCAGGCGATCCTGCCCGCCGCTCGGTCGGTGGTCGTGCTGGCCTCGGGCGGGCGGGCGCTCGGCCGCGCCGTGGCGGCGGCACCGACTTCGGCGCGCGACCGCGATCCCTTCGACGCCCACACCCGGCGGGTTGCCGAGGCCGCCGCGGCGACGCTCCGCGAGGCCGGCTGGCCGACCGAGCCCCTCTTCTACTTCGAGCGGCGCGGGGGCGCGTTCGCGGACTTCGTCGCCCTGGGCCGGGCCTGTGGCCTCGGCACGCCCAGCCGGCTGGGACTGCTCCTCCATCCCTCGTACGGGCCGTGGCTCTCGATCCGCGCCCTCCTGCTCACTGCGCGTCCGCTGACACCCACCCCCGAGCTCGAGCACAGCCCCTGCGACGGCTGCCCGGCACCCTGCGCCCTGGCCTGTCACGGCGCGGCCCTGTTGCCGCCACCCTCGGGATTCGACCGCGAGGCGTGCACGGCCACCCGCCGCCGGCTGGAAGCCTGCGCCCTCCGCTGCGACGCGCGGCGGGCCTGCGTGGTGGGTCCCGAGCACGCCTACGACCCCGAGACCGAGGCGCACCACATGTCGGTCTCAACTCTCCTCCCCTCGTGACCGAAACGATGCGCAACGAGGCCGGTGGCCCCGCGGGGGAAGGCAAGCGAAGTTGACAGGAAGCGCTAAATTGCGCCGCCACTCCGGCGCCCGGGCTCCGGCCCGGCCCGTGGCACCCCCGAAAACTGGAGACCCAGGCAAGCGACGCCGCCCTGGGACGGCGGCGGGCGAGGCGATCATGTTCACCGACCTGACAAAGATCCGGAACATCGGCATCAGCGCGCACATCGACTCGGGCAAGACCACGCTCACCGAGCGCATCCTCTTCTACGCCGGTCGCATCCACGCCATGCACGAGGTGAAGGGCAAGGACGACGTGGGTGCCACCATGGACTCCATGGAGCTCGAGCGCGAGCGCGGCATCACCATCGCCTCGGCCTCGACTCATGCGGTCTGGAACGACCACCACATCAACATCATCGATACACCCGGCCACGTCGACTTCACGATCGAGGTCGAGCGGGCGCTTCGCGTCCTCGACGGGGCGGTGCTGGTGCTGTGTGGTGTGGCGGGGGTGCAGTCCCAGTCACTGACCGTGGATCGACAGATGCGGCGCTACCAGGTCCCGCGCCTCGCGTTCGTCAACAAGTGCGACCGATCGGGCGCCAATCCGCGCCGCGTGACCGAGCAGCTCCGCGACAAGCTGCGCCACAACGCGGTGATGATGCAGATCCCCATCGGACTCGAGGCCGACCACGAGGGCGTCGTCGACCTGGTCACCCTGCGCGCGGTCTACTTCGAAGGCGAGGCCGGCGAGCACGTGGTGGAGAAGGACATCCCCGAGGCGCTGCGCGACGAGGCCGAGACCGCTCGGGAGGAGATGCTCGACGCCGTCTCCATGTTCTCGGACGAGCTCACCGAGGCGATCCTGGAGGAGCGCGTCACCGAGGAGCTGATCCACGCCGCCGTCCGCCACGGCACCCTGTCCCTGGACCTCACGCCCGTCTTCCTGGGGGCCGCCTACAAGAATCGCGGCGTGCAGAAGCTCCTGGACGCAGTGACGGCCTACCTGCCGAATCCCATGGAGATCGAGAACACCGGAATCGACCTGGACAACGAGGAAGCCGTCGTACAGCTGGAGAGCGACCCCCAGAAGCCGTTGGTCGCGTTGGCCTTCAAGCTCGAGGATGGCCGCTACGGGCAGCTCACCTACCTGCGCGTCTACCAGGGCACGCTCGCCAAGGGCAGCTCGATCGTGAACAGCCGCACTCGGCGCAAGCACAAGGTCGGACGCCTCGTGCGCATGCACGCCGACAACATGGAGGACATCTCGGAGGCCGGCACCGGCGACATCGTGGCGCTCTTCGGCATCGACTGCGCGTCCGGCGACACCTTCACCGACGGCTCGATCCGGGTGGCCATGACTTCCATGCACGTGCCGGCGCCCGTGATCTCCCTGGCCGTGAAGCCCGCGGACCAGAAGGCCCAGGAGAACATGAGCAAGGCGCTCCACCGCTTCGTGCGCGAGGACCCGACGTTCCGGGCCGCCGTCGACGCCGAGAGCGGCGAGACCGTGATCTCGGGGATGGGCGAGCTCCACCTGGAAGTCTACGTGGAGCGCATGAAGCGCGAGTACGGCTGCGAGGTGGAGACCGGGCAGCCCCAGGTGGCCTACCGCGAGACCGTCTCCCAGCGAGCCGAGTTCAACTACACCCACAAGAAGCAGACGGGTGGCTCCGGCCAGTACGGCCGCGTCGCCGGTTGGTTGGAGCCGATCACCGAGGGAGACACGGACTTCGAGTTCGTGAACAAGATTCGCGGGGGAGCCATCCCCACCGAGTTCATCCCCTCCGTGGAGAAGGGCTTCCGCTCCATGCTCGAGAAGGGGCGCCTGATCGGCTTCCCGGTGCAGGGGATCCGCATCGGCATCAAGGACGGCCAGGCCCACTCGGTGGACTCCTCGGACAACGCCTTCCAGGCGGCCGCTCGGGGGGCCTTCCGCGAGGTGTACGGCCGGGCCAAGCCGATCATCCACGAGCCGGTGATGAAGCTCGAGGTGGAGAGTCCGTCCGAATTCCAGGGCGCCGTGCTGAAGACGATCCTGCAGCGCCGTGGTACGGTGATCGGAACCACCGAAGACGGTGGCTTCTGCCGCGTCGAGGCGGAGGTTCCCCTGGCCGAGATGTTCGGTTACGCCACCGATCTCCGCTCGCTCACCCAGGGTAAGTCCGAGTTCACGATGGAGTTCGCGCGCTACCTCCCGGCGCCGTCGGAGGTACAGAAGGCACTCATCGAGAAGTACGGCAAGCGGGCGAAGGACGAAGACGAGTAGTCGCGGGAGGCTCGCGCTCCCAGGAGACGCCATGTATCGAAAATTTTTGAACGCCCGCAGTCCGCTCCGCCTGCTCGAGAAGGGTCTCCACGGCGGACTCGGGATCGGCAACGTGGGGGTGCTGGTCGCCGGACACGGCATGGGCAAGACGTCGTTCCTGGTCGGCGTCGCCCTTGACGAGCTCCTGCGCGGCGGAACCGTGCTGCACGTCGCGCTGGACCAGACCGTCTCTCACGTGCGGGAGTACTACGATACGGTCTACGAGGACCTGGCCGCGTCCACCCACCTGGACGACGCCGCCGTCACCCACACCGAGATCGATCGACGGCGCAGCATCCGCGCCTACCCCCCCGCCAGCTTCTCTCCCTCGAAGTTGCGCGAGGCGGTGAAGGTCGAGGCCGAGATGGGCGCCAAGCCCTCGCTGATCGTGCTCGAGGGGATCGACCTCGAGCGTGTGGAGCGGGAGGAGCTGCAGGACCTGCACGCCCTGGCCGAGGAGCTCGCCGCCGAGCTCTGGCTCTCGGTGGCCAGTCGCGAGGAACGGGTCGCCGGCGTACCGGACTCGGTCGCGCAGTTCGAGGATCTCCTGGGCGTGATCCTGGCGCTCGAGCCGGGCCCCGACGGCGACGACACCGTCGTCCTGCGAGCGCTCAAGGACCACGACAACCCCGATCTCTCCGACCTGCACGTGGCCCTCGATCCCAAGACGCTACTGCTCGTCCGCCATTAGCCCTTCGGCAGTTCCCGCAGCTCGTCCAGGTGCTCGCGCCACGCGGAGCGCATGCCCAGCGCCTGGGCGCGCGTGAACCCGAGCTCTTCCGCGATGGCCAGCGCCTCGCCGCTCTCCCGACTGGAGATGCCACCGTCCGCCGCGGCCACCGCGAAGACGCACTCGACCAGCCGTACCCGCTCCTCGAGGGTCGAGTGGTTCTTGAACTCCCGGGTGACCAGGTAGTTTTCGGTGCCGCCCAGATCGCGCGCCTGGGTCCACGCGATCTCCACGACCACCCGCGCCTCGGCTTCCTCCAGTGCGGCCAGGGTTCGCACGGCGCGCTCCATCTCGGCCTTCTCCGCGGCGTCGACCTCGAGGTCGGCCTGGGCGACCCGGGCCAGCACGTAGGCGAAGGCGGCCAGGTGGCGCGCCCGGCTCGGCGGCAGGCTCTCGAGCTCGGCGGCGATGCGCCGCACGCTCTCGGTCCCGGCGGAAGGCTGGCTCGATTGACTCTCCGGCTTGTCGCCGATTCCGAGAAAGCGCTGCAACAGGGACACGAATGCCTCCGGGCTGGATCGCAGAAGAGGATGTAGAGTTTTGGCCGCCATGTCACTCCCTGCTTCGGACGGCGAGCTGCTCCTGCTCCACAACCCGCGCTGCTCCAAGAGCCGGGCCGCACTCGCCCTGCTGGAGGAGCGGAAGGCCTCCTTCGCGGTCCGCATGTATCTCGAGGACCCGCTCTCCCGCGACGAGCTCGACGAGCTGCGCCGGCGGCTCGACCGGCCCGCCCGGGAGTGGTGCCGAAAGGGCGAGGACGCCTTCCGCGAGGCAGGGCTCGGGGGCGATGCTGGCAATGCTGGCAATGCTGGCGATGGGGAGTTGCTCGACCTGATGGTGCAGCATCCCATCGTGATCGAGCGCCCCATCCTGGTGGGCAGGGACCGCGCCGTGGTGGGCCGTCCGCCCGAGGACGTTCTCGACCTCCTCTAGCCCC
>JAPUKG010000300.1 GCA_027295775.1 Pseudomonadota bacterium | reverse complement strand
TTCCATGGGCGGCTGTGGGGCATCCTTCGCATCCGTGGGCGGGCGGGCGGGGGAAGATACCGGGTTCAAACCTCGGCCCGGCAGGCCGCGCACAGCCACGCGCGCGGCTGGTCGGAATCGCCGATGCCGGTGAACGCGCGCTCTCCCTTGGCGAGGACCGCGCTGCAGCGGCTGCATTGCAGCTCTCGGTTCAGCACCACCTCGTTCCAGGCGTCCACATTCGCCAGGTCACCGTCCGCGCGGGGCCTGCCCGGTGCGCGGCCGCGGGCCGTCGCCGCCACGCGCTTGGCGCCGGCGGCGACCTGGCGACCCAGGGCCACCGCGTCGTTCACGATCGAGTCGACGTCCGCCACGACGTCGTCCACCAGATCGAGGGCGTCCTCCAGGATCTCCCGCACCAGCTCGGAGACGGTCGTTCCCTGGCGCTGAGCCTCCTGCTTCAGGGTGGACTCGAGCTGTCTGGGCACCCGGGTCTGAATCAGCCGGTCCTTTCGCTCGCTCAATGTGCGCGGCCTCCTTGTGCATCCCGGCCGGATTCTGTAATACGGACTGTAATACAATGTATCACGACGATGCAATGCGAGACGCGAGAGGGGAGACGAGATGACGCTGGAAGAGAGGCTGCCCGAAGCCCGGAGCCCCCTAGCCGACGCCCTGCGCAACGAAGCCCGCGGCCGCCCGGACTCCTGGATCGGGGTCCTGGACGGCCTGATCGACGGCCTCGAGAACGCCGCCCACGAGCTCCACGGGCTGGCCGATCGGGCCGGCGACCTGGTCGACGACCTGGAGGAGGGAGGCACCCGGCTGGTCGACGGCTTGCTGGCGCTGGGCCGGGAGCTCTCGCGCTGGCCGAGCCGCGTGTCGCGGCTCGGCTCCACCGGCTGGGTGCTGGCCCAGGTGGCCGGCAGCTACCGACTGCACGGCACGCGCACCGCGTTCCTGTCCGACGAGCACCAGGCCAAGGCGTTCGCCGCTCTGCACGCCACCAACGCCCGGCGTTTCACCGAGCTCAGCATCCGCCACGGCGGCGCGTTCATGAAGGTGGGCCAGCTCTTCTCGGCGCGCGCCGACCTGCTGCCCGAAGCGTGGATCGGCGAGCTCTCGAAGCTGCAGGACTCCGCGCCGACGATTCCCTTCGAAGAGGCGCGCGCGGTAGTGGAGGAGGATCTCGGCAGTCCCCTCGAGTCGCTCTTCTCGTCGTTCGAGGAGACACCGGTCGCCGCGGCCAGCATCGCGCTGGTGCACCGCGCGGTGACGCTCGAGGGACTCACCGTCGCCGTCAAGGTGCAGCGCCCCGGGATCGACGCGCTGATCGAGATCGACATGGATCTCCTGGAGCTCACCCTGCGCAGTCTGACATCGCTCCTCCCACCGACGGACTACGACACCATCGTGGACGAGGTGCGTGAGATGGTGGAGGGCGAGCTCGACTTCGAGAACGAGGCGTTGATGATGGATCGCCTCGCCGAGTTCTTCGAGCCGATCCCGGGCGTGATCGTCCCGCGCACCCTGCCCCACCTGTGTGGACCGCGCGTGCTCGTCAGCACCTTCATGAACGCGCGCAAGATCACCGATGTCCTCGACGAGGCGCGGACGCTCGCGGCCGCCGGCGACGCGGCCGCCCAGCAGCGAATCGACCGGGTGGGCGGCCTGCTGCTGGAGGCGTACCTGCGCCAGGTGGTGCAGGCGGGCGTCTTCCAGGCGGACCCACACCCGGGCAACCTCCTGGTCACCGACCGCGACGAGCTCGTCATCCTGGACTTCGGCTGCACCCGCCGCCTGTCAGCGGAGACTCGGCAACGCTACCTGGATCTGCTGCGCGCCTTCCTGGCCGGAGATAGCTCCGCGCTTTCCCGGCTCTTCGAGGAGCTCGGTTTCCGCACCCGAAGCGGGAAGCCGGACACCCTCCACGCCTTCGCCGAGGACATGCTGCGCGATTTCCGGGAGGCGGCCAGCAGCGGCACCCGCAGCGCCTGGCTCGACCGGGAGGAGCTCCTCACCCGCGCCGCCGAGCTGCTCGACCGCGCCGAGGCGGACCCGGTGATCCGCATCCCCGGCGAGTTCGTGATGATCGCCCGGGTGTTCGGCGTTCTGGGCGGACTCTTCCACTACTACCGCCCGAAGATCGACTACGCGCGTCACGTCCTTCCCGTTCTCGCGGGCGGGACGGTGTAGACGGATCTACACGCCGGGAGCGGAGACCAGCGCGGCGGCGTCGTCGACGAGGCGGCGAACCTCGGGATCGAGATTCTTGTACTCGATGGCGAAGCCGTTCTCGGAGTGGCGCACCACCTCCCCGATCAGCTCGAAGGGCATGACGGGCTGGAGGAACACGTACAGGCGCAGCTCGGTGCCGATGTCGGGCTTGCTGGACACGCCTTCCAGGCGAGCGCCCGAGTAGGAGATGTCCGCCAGGACGCCAGCCCCCTCCGAGCGGCCCGCCGAATAGAGGGTCTCGAACTGGGTCCGGATGCGCATGTCGCGCCGGTTGTCGAAGTGCTTGTCCACGGGAGCCTCGCACCAGTCTCGGATCCGGGATCGGCGACACGCGGGTCCAGCTTGAGCAAAATCACCGCCTGCGCGTACCCTGTCCGCGATGCGTCAGGCTTCCGGCAGCCGGGACCCGAACGGAGGGCTGTGAGCGGAGACCCGAGGCAGCGCGCTGCCGGACTGCCCTGCTGGTCGGCCCCGGTGGCACCCGAGCCCCTGGGCGGGGGCCTGACCAACGCCAACTTCCGGGTGGAGGACGGCGGCCAGCGCTATTTCGTGCGCATCGGCGACGACATCCCGGTGCACGGGGTGATGCGCTTCAACGAGCTGGCCGCGAGCCGCGCCGCCCACGCCGCCGGGCTCTCGCCCGAGGTGATTCACGCCGAGCCCGGCGCGATGGTGATGCGCTTCGTCGAAGGGCGTACATTCGGCGAAGAGGACGTGCGACGGCAGGCGAACCTGGAGCGCATCGTGCCTCTGGTCCGGCGCTGCCACCGCGAGATCCCGGCGCACCTGCGCGGGCCCAGCCTGGTCTTCTGGGTGTTCCACGTGATCCGGGACTACGGGCACACCCTGGTCCGCGACGGCAGTCGTCTGGCCGGGGAGGTGCCTCATTGGGTCGGCGCGGCGGAGGCCCTCGAGCGCGAGGTGGGTCCCGTCGAGCTGGTGTTCGGTCACAACGATCTCCTGCCCGCCAACTTCATCGATGACGGCGAGCGCTTGTGGCTGATCGACTGGGACTACGCGGGCTGGGGCAGCGCGCTCTTCGACCTGGGCGGCCTGGCCTCCAACAGCCAGCTCGACGCCGCCCAGGAGGAGTGGCTCCTGGAGGCGTACTTCGAGGTCCCGGTGGACGACGCGCTGCGCCGCCGCTACGCCGCCATGAAGTGTGCGTCGCTGCTGCGCGAGTCGATGTGGAGCGCGGTGTCGGAGATCCACCGGAAGGTCGACTTCGACTACGAGAGCTACACCGCCCAGAACCTCGATCGTTTCGAGCGGGCCTGGCACGACTTCCAGCGCTCCTGGCGCTCCACCCGGAAGGACGGGTGACGCGTGGCGGGCTTCCCCAGCCAGGCGCGGGCGGTGGTCGTGGGCGGCGGCATCATGGGCTGCTCGGCGGCGTATCACCTGGCGAAGCGGGGCTTCCACGAGGTGGTGCTCCTGGAGCGGGCGCAGCTCACCAGCGGGAGCACCTTCCACGCCGCGGGACTCGTGGGCCAGCTGCGCAGCTCGGCGCGGATCACCGAGCTGCTGGGCCAGTCCGTGTCGCTCTACGAGACTCTCGAGGCCGAGACCGGGCTGGCCACGGGCTGGAAGCAGAACGGGGGACTCCGCCTGGCCTGTACGCCCGAGCGCATGACCGAGCTCGAGCGGCAGGCGACCACCGCGCACAGCTTCGGCCTGGAGATGCACCTGCTCTCCCCGCGCGAGGCGGGGGCGCTGTGGCCACCCATGGAGACCGGCGACCTGGTGGGCGCGGCGTTCCTGCCCACCGACGGCTCGGCCAGTCCCTCGGACGTCACCCAGGCACTGGCCCGCGGCGCTCGCATGCACGGCGCACGTCTGATCGAGCACTGCGCCGTCACCGGGGTCGAGGTGTCGGGCGGACGCGTCGCGGCGGTGGAGACCGAGCAGGGGCGGATCGCCTGCGAGGTGGTGGTCAACTGCTGCGGCCTGTGGGCGCGCGAATTCGGCGCGCTGGCCGCCGTGAATGTTCCGCTGGTGTCGGTGCAGCACCAGTTCATGATCTCGGAGGAGATCCACGGCGTCGCCGGCGACCTGCCGACGCTGCGCGACCCGGACCGGCTCACCTACTACAAGGAGGAGGTGGGCGGCCTGGTGATGGGTGGCTACGAGCCCAATCCGCTGCCCTGGGCCGAGGCGGGTATCCCGCCCGGCACCTTCCGGCTCCTCGAACCCGACTTCGACCACTTCCAGCAGCTGGCGGAGCTGGCGTTCCCCCGGGTTCCGGCGCTGGAGAGCGCCGGCATCCGCCAGATGGTGAACGGCCCCGAGAGCTTCACCCCCGACGGCAACTTCATCCTCGGCGAGGCGCCGGAGCTTCCCGGCTACTTCGTCGCCGCGGGCTTCAACGCGTTCGGGATCGCCGCTGCCGGTGGCGCGGGCTGGGCCCTGGCCGAGTGGATCGCCGAGGGCGAGCCCCCCTACGACCTCTGGCCCGTCGACATCCGCCGCTTCGGACCGCCGCACCGCGACGTGGACTGGGTGCGGGCCCGCAGCCTCGAGCTCTATGGCA
>JAPUKG010000030.1 GCA_027295775.1 Pseudomonadota bacterium | reverse complement strand
TTGGCGCGATCCGGGAGCCCTGGCAGCTCTATCCGGTGTACGTGCTCCTGGGCATCGGCTTCGCGCTCTGCGGCAGCGTGCCGGTGGGCGCCATCATGACGCGCTGGTTCGTCGCGCGCCGGGCGCGCGCCATGAGCCTCTCGATGACCGGCGTCTCCCTGGGCGGAATGCTGCTGGTGCCGTGGATGACGGCGCTCGTTCAGAGCGACGGGCTACAGGCGACGGTGGGCGTGCTGGCCGTGCTCCTGGTGGTGGTGGTACTTCCGCTCACCGCCTTCGTCCTGCGCTTCGATCCCGTGGATCACGGCTTGCAGGCGGACGGTGTGAAGGGCGAAGGGGCGCCGCCCGGCGCCTTCGCGGCCCGCGCGCACGACGTCCAGCACCGGCTGTGGCGCCGACGGGAGGTGCTGCGCACGCGCACCTTCTGGATGCTGGCTGCGAGCTTTGGCCTGCTGCTCTTCTGTCAGGTGGCCTTCCTCATGCACCAGCTCGCCTACCTGCGCGAGCCGCTCGGGCCGGCGGTGGCGGCCCTGGCCGTGAGCGCCACCGCCGGAAGCAGCATGGTGGCGCGGCTGGTCGTCGGCGTCTTCGCGGATCGCGTGCGCAAGCGGGAGCTCGGCGTGGCGCTCTTCGTCCTGCAGGCGGCGGCGCTGGTGATCTTCACCCAGGCGACGACGCCCTTCGGCCTGTTCGCGGGCGCGATCCTCATGGGCGTCACCATCGGAAACATCTTCATGCTCCAGTCGCTCCTGGTGGCCGAGCTCTTTGGACTGCCTTCCTTTGCGACCGTGCTGGGCGTGCTCCAGCTCTTCACCCAGATCGCCAGCGGCCTGGGCCCGCTGGCGCTGGGGATCCTCTACGAGCAGCTCGGCGGCTACGAGCCCGCGCTCTGGTGGCTGGTAGTGCTGGCGCTGCTGGCGGCGGGGGTGCTGTCGCGGGTTCAGGCGCCGAGGACGATTGCCAGCTGACGCGACTGGGCCAGCAGCACGCCGTTCCGACTCCAGATCTCGCCGTCTTGCTCGATGAAGCCGTGTCGGGCGAGGCGCGAGTGGAAGACGGCGAGACAGAAGTCGTCGGGCGAGAGCGCGAGCCCGGCGAGCTCGGCACGGAAGTGGATGGTGAGGTCCACCGTCGGCAGGGGGCCGAGTCCCTGTTCGGGACGCAGCCGGCTCATCAGGGCGGGCGGCAGGCCATCGGCGTAGGCGGCCAGGAGCGGGGCGTCGACGCGGCGGGGCTCCGACAGGCGAAGCCAGGCCGCGACGCGAGCCCGCTCGCTCCCGCCGAATGGCCCGCCCTCGACGAAGCGCTGCTCGTAGCGCGCGCTGATCGGCAGGCGCCGGGGCGCTGCGGGCAGCGCGTCGGGCGGGGGAACCTCGGGCATGGCGGTCTCGTCGAGGGAGTCGCCGCCCTGGCTCGTCGAGAACGCGGCGATGGCCAGACCCAGGAGCTTCTCCCCCTGGAGGAGCTGCGCCGTGACGGTCGTGAGCGAGCGGCCCGCGCGTTCGATCCGGGTCGCGATCTGGGCGTCGCCCTCGGCGGGCGGCCGCAGGTAGTGCACGGTCAGCGAGCGCGGCGCGCGGGACTCGTCGCCTACCGCCGCCGCCATGGCGCGCAGCACGATCGCCGCCACGTAGCCGCCGTTGGGTCCGCGCACGATCCACCAGCCGGGATCGATGCGCGCGTGGTAGAGGCCCTCCCGACCGGAGGTGGAAGCGGGGCGCACGGCGGTATCGCGGTCGAAGAAGTGCGTGGCCAAGGCGGGACGGGTGTAGCGCAGCCGCGCTCGCGCCGCCGTCAGTCCGCGGCGAGCTGGCGAAGGCGCTCGGCCATCACCATCGCCATGGCCGCCTGCAGGTTGTAGGACGGAATGAAGCCGGCCATCGGGATGCGGATCACCTCCGCGGCGCGGGCCAGGATGGGCTCGGGGATGCCGTCGTCCTCGGCCCCGACCACGAGCACGCAGGCCGGACGCAGGTCCACCTGCCACGGCGCCCGCGTTCCCGAGCTCTCGATGGCCAGGATGCGGCGGCCGTGCGCCTCGGCCCGGGGAAGGACTTCGTCGGCGCTCTGGAAGAAGACCGGCATGAAGCGGTCGGCGCGCATGGACGCGTGCAGCACCTTCTGCCTCGCCGCGTGGCCGAAGTCCGCGTCGATCACCAGACCGTCGGCGCCCGAGACCTCGGCGCTGCGCAGCGCGAAGCCCGCGTTGCCGGGGTAGGCCGTGCCGGCCAGCAGCCAGAGCGCGCCCCGCGCGCCGAGAACGGTCTCGAGATCCGCGTCCGGGGGCGGCCCCAGCAGGGCCAGCACGTCCTGGGGCTCGCCCGCCCCCGCAAAGCGCTCCATCTCGCGGGGCGACGCCACGCGCACCGGCACACCGCGCTCCTCTGCCCGCTCCAGCACCGCCTCGACCTCGGCCTCCGCAGCGCCCTCGCGGCGCAGCACGAGTCGCAGCGGATCGCCCGCGTCCAGGGCGTGGCGGATCGCCGCGGCGCCCGCCAGCCGGCGCCGCGGGTCTTCAGGATCCATCGCGTCTTTGGCTCCCGAGCAACAGGTAGCGGTTGGTGCGCCCGCTCCTTCCGTCCGACTCGAAGTCGAGATCGACCGTCAGCGGAAGCGCCCGGAGCAGGGCGTCGAGCTCCGCGTCGTCCGTGAAGTGGCAGTAGCGGAGGGGGCCGCCCTCCGGCTCCGCTCCCCACCGGAGCAGGTGATCGCCCGGCTCGAGCTGACCGAGGTCGACGGGCCGGTCCGTTCCCGCGTTGTACTCCTCCCAGGGAAGCACGCGTCGCCGGAAGCGCTGGAAGGCGCCGAAGCGCCACACCGCTAGCGCCAGGTGGCCGTCTGGGGTCAGGCGCTCCGCCAGGGAGACGAGGAGCCGGCGCCGGGCCTCGAAGCCGGGAACGTGGTGGAAGACGCCGAAGACCGCGATCAGGGCGAAGGGACCGGTGGGAAGCGCCGCCGGGTCCGCCAGCTCTGCCCGGGTGAAGCGCATGCCGGGCCCCGGGTTGCGGGCGCGCGCCGCCTCCAGGAGGGCGTCGCTGAAGTCGACGCCCAGGTACGCGATCGGCCCGGGGAAACGCTCGCCGAGGAAGTGGGCGAAGCGACCGTTGCCGCAGCCGAGGTCGAGGACGCTCGCCGGTGCGGCGGGCAACGTCGCCGCGATTCGCTCCCAGCCCGGCCAGGGATGGTCCCGGGTAGCCGCGAACTCGCCGGCCCGGCCGCGATCACCGTAGAAGCGCCGGTTGATGGCGTCGAGTGCGAGCCGTGTCTCGGAGTTCAAGGGCGGTTCACGGGCTCTGGTATCCTCCCGCCGTGCGCGGGTTCCAGCCGGTGCGTCACGAGCGCGAGCTTCGCTCCATCCTCAACGCGATCGAGCGCCTGCCGGCGGACGCGGAGCTCGACGGATCCGCGCTCGACCCGATTCTCCGGAAGTACCCCCGCGACGGCAAGGGCTTCTTCTCGCGCAGCGAGCTGATTGCGGGCTTCGAGCACCTCCGGGAGCGGGAGGGCCTTGGGCACGATGCCGAGGCCTTGGCGCGCCGCCTGCGCCTGCGTCCGGTTCGCACCCGGAGTGGCGTGACGCCGCTGACCGTGCTGACCCAGCCGTACCCGTGTCCGGGGCGCTGCGTCTTCTGTCCCAACGATGTGCGCATGCCCAAGAGCTACCTGGCCGACGAGCCCGGCGCGCAGCGGGCGGCGGCGAACCGCTTCGACCCGTACCTCCAGGCCTGGAACCGGCTGGACGCCTACCGGGCGATCGGGCACCCCACGGACAAGGTCGAGCTGATCGTCCTCGGCGGAACCTGGTCCTTCTACCCCGAGCCCTACCAGGTCTGGTTCGCGACGCGGCTCTTCGAGGCGCTGAACGACTTCGGCGCCGGGCTCGATCGCCGGGCGGAGGCCTGGCGGAGCGCGCCGGACTTCGCACAGCTGCCCGCGCCCCTCGACGGGCGCCGGCTCGTGCAGAGCTACAACCAGGTGGTGTCGGGATTCCTCGATCGACACGGGGCGGGCGTGGCTTCCGGGGACGCCGACTGGTGCGCTCTCGCGCGGGTGCAGCGCGCCAACGAGACCGCCGGCAGCCGCAGCGTCGGCCTCGTGCTGGAGACGCGGCCGGACCACGTGGACGAGGCCGAGGTGCTGCGCCTGCGCCGGCTCGGCTGTACCAAGGTCCAGGTGGGAATCCAGAGCCTCTCGGACGAGGTCCTGCGCGCGAACCGGCGCGGCCACGACGTCGCCGCCACGCGCCAGGCACTCGGGCTCCTGCGGCGCGCGGGGTTCAAGATTCACGCCCACTGGATGCCGAACCTGCTGGCCGCGACGCCCGCCGCGGACGGCGAGGACTTCGGGCGGCTGTTCGACGATCCCGCCTTCCGCCCCGACGAGCTCAAGATCTATCCGTGCAGCCTGGTCGAGAGCGCGGAGCTGATGACCCACTTCGAGAGCGGGCACTGGCGCCCCTACACTCACGACGAGCTTCTCGACGTCCTGGTCGCGGCCCTGGCCGCGGTGCCCCGCTACTGCCGGCTGACCCGGGTGATCCGCGACATCTCGTCCGACGACATCGTCGTGGGGAACAAGCTCACGAACTTCCGCGAGGTAGCGGAGCGGGCGCTCGCCGAGCGGGGCGGCGCCTGCGTGGACATCCGCAGCCGCGAGATCGGCGCGCGCTCGTTCACCGACGCCGACCTCGAGCTGGGCGTCATGGAGTACGAGACAGACACGGGCCGGGAGCTCTTCCTCGAGCTCGCGACCCGGGAGGATCGGCTGGCCGGCTTCGCGCGACTCTCGCTCCCGGCCGCGCCCTCGTTCGTGGAGGAGCTGGGCGCGAGCGCGCTCCTGCGCGAGGTCCACGTCTATGGGCCGTCGCTCGCCATCGGCGCGTCGGCCGGGGCCGACGCCCAGCACCGGGGGCTCGGGGCGCGCCTCGTGCGCGAGACCGCGCGCCGGGCGGGCGGAGCGGGCTACCGGAACCTCGCGGTCATCTCCGCGGTGGGGACGCGCCCCTACTACCGCCGACTCGGCTTCCGGGACGGCGAGCTGTATCAGCACCTCGCCGTCGGCGAGGGCTGATCAGCTCTTGCGGAACTCGAGCGCCTCGCCCGACACCCGGACGTCCGCCACGATCTTCGACCCTTCCGGAAAGTCGCCCTCCAGGATGCGCATGGCGAGGGGGTCCTGAACCAGGCGCTGGATGGCCCGCTTGAGGGGCCGCGCGCCGTACTGCGGGTCGTAGCCGCGCTCGGCCAGGAGCTCCACGGCCTCCGGCGTGAGCTCGATCTCGATCCGCTTCTCCGCCAGCAGCTTCTTCACCCGCTCGAGCTGGATCTCCACGATCCGGCCGATCTGACTGCGCTCGAGCTGCTGGTAGATGATCACGTCATCCACCCGGTTCAGGAACTCGGGCTTGAAGTGGCCGCGCAGCGCCTCGGTCACGCGGCGTTCCATCTCCTCGCGATCCGTCACGTCGGCGATGTGCTGGCTGCCGATGTTCGAGGTCAGGATCAGGACCGCGTTGCGGAAGTCCACAGTGCGGCCCTGGCCGTCGGTCAGCCGACCGTCGTCCAGGATCTGGAGCAGGACGTTGAAGACCTCCGGGTGCGCTTTCTCGATCTCGTCGAAGAGCACCACGCTGTACGGGCGCCGGCGCACGGCCTCGGTGAGCTGTCCGCCCTCCTCGTAGCCGACGTAGCCGGGGGGCGCCCCGATCAGCCGCGCCACCGAGTGCTTCTCGCCGTACTCGCTCATATCGATGCGGACCATGGCGTGCTCGTCGTCGAACAGGAACTCGGCGAGCGCCCGCGCGGTCTCGGTCTTGCCCACGCCGGTAGGTCCCAGGAAGATGAACGAGCCGATCGGCCGGTTCGGATCCTGCAGACCGGCGCGCGCGCGGCGCACTGCGTTCGAGACCGCTTCGAGGGCGGGCTCCTGCCCGACCACGCGCTGCTGGAGCTCGTCCTCCATGTGCAGGAGCTTTGCCTGCTCGCTCTCGAGCATCTTGGAGACGGGCACGCCCGTCCACTTGGAGACGATCTCGGCGATCTCCTCGGAGGTGACTTCCTCGGAGAGGAGCGAGCCCTGCTCGTGCAGGTCGGCGAGCTCGAGCTGCTGCTCCTCGAGCTGCTTCTCGAGCGCCACCAGCTCGCCGTAGCGGATCTCGGCGGCGCGCTCGAGGTTGCCCTGGCGCAGGGTCCGTTCGAGCTCGGCGTTGAGCTCCTCGCGGCGCTCCACGGCCCGGCGCACCTGCCCGATCACGCCCTTCTCGTTCTGCCAGCGCGCCTTCATGGCGTCGCCCCGGGCGCGCAGCTCCGCGATCTCCCTCGCCACGCTCTCGAGGCGCTGCTGGCTGGCCTCGTCGTCCTCCTTCTTGAGCGCCTCGCGCTCGACCTCCAGCTGGGTGCGCTTGCGCTCCAGCTGATCGAGCTCCTCGGGCATGGAGTCGATCTGCACCCGCACCCGGCTAGCGGCCTCGTCCACCAGGTCGATGGCCTTGTCCGGCAGGAAGCGGTCGGTGATGTAGCGATTCGAGAGGGTGGCCGCGGCCACCAGTGCGGCGTCCTGGATGCGCACGCCGTGGTGCACTTCGTAGCGCTCCTTCAGTCCGCGCAGGATCGAGATGGTGTCCTCCACGCTCGGCTCGCCCACGAAGACGGGCTGGAAGCGCCGCTCGAGCGCCTTGTCCTTCTCCACGTGCTTGCGGTACTCGTCCAGGGTGGTGGCGGCCACGCAGCGCAGCTCGCCGCGGGCCAGCGCCGGCTTCAGCATGTTGGCCGCGTCCGCCGCGCCCTCCGCCGCACCGGCCCCGACGATCGTGTGCATCTCGTCGATGAACAGGATGATGGTGCCCTGGGCCTCGGCGACCTCGCGGAGCACGGCCTTCAGGCGGTCTTCGAACTCGCCCCGGTACTTGGCGCCGGCGATCAGCGCCCCCACGTCGAGTGAGATCACCCGCCGGTCCACCAGGGACTCGGGCACGTCGCCGACCGCGATGCGTTGGGCCAGTCCCTCGGCGATGGCGGTCTTGCCCACGCCGGGCTCCCCGATCAGCACCGGGTTGTTCTTGGTCCGCCGCGACAGCACCTGGATCACGCGGCGGATCTCCTCGTCCCGCCCCACCACCGGGTCCAGCTTGCCGGTGCGCGCCAGGTCGGTGAGGTCCCGGCCGAACTTCTGGAGCGCCTGGTACTTCGACTCGGGATCCGGGTCGGTCACGCGCGCGCCCCCGCGGACCGAGGCCAGGGCTCGGAGGATCCCGTCGCGGGATGCGCCGGCCTCCTGGAGGGCCCGACCCGCCGGATCGGCGGAGTCGGCCGCGATGGCCAGCAGCAGGTGCTCCGTCGAGACGAATTCGTCCTGGAGGGCCTCGGCCTCCTGAAAGGCCGCATCGAGCACCCGGGTGGTGGCCTGGCTGAGCTGCGGCTGGGCGCCGCCCGTCACCTTGGGGGTCCGCTCGAGGATCGACTCGATCTCCCGCTGGAGCGGCTCCAGGGGGACGCCGAGCTTCTGGAGCACCGGGGTCGTGCTCCCCTCGGGCTGCCCGAGCAGCGAGCGCAACACATGCGCAGGCTCGATCGAAGAGTGCCCCCGGGAAGTTGCCAGTGACTGGGCTTCGCTCAGTGCGTCCTGGCTCTTGATCGTCAACTTGTCCATTCGCATGCGGCCGAACCTATGCACGGCCCGTCGTTGAACAAGGGGGCAGAGACAAGAAGCGACGCGGGATCCCCGGGATCCCTCGGGGGTAACGAAGGGCTAGCCCTTGCGCCTCACCGGGACGAATACGGTCGCGTCACCGCGGCGGATCAGCATCAGGACGCTCTCGTCCGCGTCCTCCAGCTGCTCCCGCAGGTCGCTGACGCTCGCGATCTCCTTCCGGTCCACCTCGATGATCACGTCGCTGCGCCGCAGCCCCGCCTCCGCCGCTGGGCTGCCGGGCTCCACGTCCGTGACCACGACCCCCGCGTCCTCCTCGAGCCCGAGCTGGTCCGCCAGCTCGGGCGTCAGGTTCTGGACGCGCAGGCCGAGGATCTGGGAGCTGGGCTCCTCGGCCTTGGCGTGCACGAGCTGCGGCTCGTCCATCACGCCCACCTCGACCTTCAGCTTCTTCGTCTTGCCCTTGCGCACGACGGTTACTCTCACCGGCTTCTTCACCGGCGTGGACGCCACCACCCGGGGCAGGTCCTTCCACTCGCCGATCTCGTGGCCGTCGAACTCCACGATCACGTCGCCGACCTCGAGGCCCGCGTCCGCCGCGGGCCCGCCGGGCAGGATCCGCGACACGAGCGCCCCCTTCTCCTCGTCGAGGTCGAACTCTTCGGCCAGCTCCGGCGTGACGCCCTGGATCACGACGCCGAGCCAACCGCGGACGACGTGCCCCGTGGCCCGGAGCTGGGGAAGGATCTGCTTGGCCATATTGATGGGGACCGCGAAGCCGATCGTGTTGGCCCGGGGGTTGATTGCGGTGTTCACGCCGATCACCTCGCCGCGGAGGTTGATGAGCGGTCCGCCCGAGTTGCCCGGGTTGATGGCGGCGTCGGTCTGGATGAAGTCGTCGTAGCGCCCTTGACCGATGTCGCGGTGCTTGGCACTCACGATTCCCGCCGTCACCGTGTGCTCGAGGCCGAACGGGTTGCCGATCGCCACCACCCACTCGCCGGGCCGGACCGCCTCCGAATCGCCGAGCGGGATGGCCGGCAGGGGCTCGTCCGACTCGACGTGGATCAGCGCCAGGTCGGTCTTGGGGTCGCGGCCCACCACGGTGGCTTCCAGCTCGCGCCCGTCCTTGAAGGCGACCTTGATGCTGTCCACGTCTTCGACCACGTGGTTGTTGGTGACGATGTAGCCGTCTTCCGAGATCACGAAGCCGCTGCCCAGGCTCGGCACCTTGAATTCGCGCCGGCCGGGGGACCGGCCGAAGGGGTTGCCGAAGAACTCCTCGAAGTGGCGCGGCATCTGGACGCCGCCACGGACCGTCTTCGAGGTCTGGATGTTCACCACCGATGGAGACACCCGCTCGGCCAGATCCGCGAAGCTGGCCGGCACGCCAATCGGGATGATGGGCTCGGCGGCGCCGTTCTCCTTCCAGAAGATCTCGGTGGGGATCGCCGCCTCGGCATCCGCTTCGTCGTTGTTGCCGAACAGGTCGATGGCGGTGGCCGAGTTGTCGCTCCAGTCGAAGCGGATCTCGAGCGCGCCCGAGGACACGAGCAGCACGAGGACGGCCGCCGTGAACAAGAGGATCACTCCGAAGCGTTTCATCGCGTCTCCGATCAACGGCCCGATACGACCCCGAGGCCCGCACCCCGGTTCCAGGGCCCCCCCCTAGACCAGGGGGATCGTCACATGGTACCGGCCGTTCCCCCGCTGAACCACGATCAGGGCTCGGTCCCGGCCGCGCAAGTTCAGCACCGCGCGGCGGAGATCGTCGGTATTTCGCAGGGGCAGGCCGTTCACTCCCAGCAGCAGGTCCCCGCGCCGGATGCCGATGCGGGCCGACGCGCTCTCGGAGCGCACCGACTGCACCACGAAGCCCCTCGCCTCTCCGTCCAGCGCCTGCAGCTCCATGCCCAGGAACTGCTGGGTGAGCTCCGCCACCAGGCTGTCCGGAATGTCCTCGGCCACCACCGCGATCTCCATGAAGCCCGAGGCCCGCCACGCCTCGATCTGGAGCCGCTGGCCGTCGGTCACGGTCCCCAGCATCTCGAAGAACGAGCGCGCGCTGCGCACGGGCCGCCCGTCCAGCTTGGTCACGATGTCGCCGCGCTCGAAGCCGGCGCGATCGGCCGGTCCCCCCTTCCGCACCCGGTTGATCAGGGCGCCAAAGACTCCCTCGGGCAGCTCCATCACCTCCTGGAGGGCCGGATCGAGGTCCTGGAACTCGAGCCCCAGCCAGACCGGCTGGACCTCGCCGTGCTCGATCAGCTCGGCCACCACGCGCTTGGCCACGTCGATGGGAATGGCGAAGCCGATGCCCTGGGCGCCGTTGTAGATGGCGGTGTTGATGGCGACGAGGGTGCCCTCGGCGTTCAGGAGCGGACCGCCCGAGTTGCCGGGATTGATCGAGGCGTCGGTCTGGATGAAGCCGTGAAAGGCGCGGTCGCTGGCCTTGATGGAGCGATCGAGCGCCGAGATCACCCCGGTAGTGACCGTATTCGACAGACCGAACGGGTTGCCGATGGCGATCACCGGCTCCCCCACGAGGAGATCTTCGGAGTGGCCGGGGCGCACCCACGGGAGCGCTTCATCGGTCTCGATCCGCAGCACCGCCAGGTCGTTGTGTGGATCGGCGCCGACCAGGGTGGCCTCGAACTCACGGCCGTCCGAGAGGCTCACCTTGATCCGGCTGGCCCGCGTCACCACGTGCTCGTTGGTGAGGACGTGCCGCTGGGGGTCGATGATTACGCCGGAGCCCAGGCTCTGCAGCGTCTCGCGCCGAGGCTCGAAGAAGTCGCGGAAGAACTGGTCGAAGAAGGGGTCGTTGCGAAACCCGCTGAAGGGGCTGCGCCGGCTGACCACGCGCTCCGTGGTGATGTTGACCACCGCGGGCCCCACTTTCTCGACGGCCCGAACCGTGGCGGTCCGGCGCAGGAACGGGTCGTCGGCGCGGGCCGGGACCGGAGCCGCGGTCAGCAGGGCCATCGCGACGAGCCAGGGGCGGAGCTTCACCGGATCGGATCTCCCGTGACGGGGGGCATGAAAGCTGAGACGTCCCGGGCGGTTCCGGGATTCAGCCCCGATCACGGTAGCCCGGGTCCGCCCCTCCTGCTCTGGCCCCGCCGCCGCGGCAGGGGTTCAATGGGGCGCGATGGAGGCCATCCACGGGGAGCTGCTGGGAGGGTTCCGGGAGCGCTTCGGGCGCGCTCCCGTCGTGGGGGCCCGCGCCCCCGGGCGCGTGAACTGGATCGGCGAGCACACCGACTACCAGGAGGGCCTCGTCCTGCCCTCCGCCATCGACCGCGACACCTGGGTCCTGGCCACGCCGCGACCTGGCCGCCACTTCCGGGTGTGGACGCGGGATCTGGACGAGGCGGGGGCGTTCGACGTCGCCGACCTGGAGGGCGAACGCCGTGGCGAGGGCCCGGCCGGCTGGCTGGACTACGTGAAGGGCGTGGTCTTCGCGCTGCGGGAGAGGGAGCTCGACGTCGCCGGCTTCGACCTGGCCATCGCCAGCAGCCTGCCTCTGGGCTCGGGTCTGTCGAGCTCCGCGGCTCTCGAGGTAGCGGTGGCGACGCTCCTCGACGGGGCGCTCGGGCTCGGGCTGGGTCCGGAGGGCTGCGCCCGGGTGGCCCACCGCGGCGAGCAGCGGTACGTCGGCGTCGCCTGCGGCATCCTCGACCCCTTCGCCTGCGCGCTCGGCCGGGCCGACCACGCTCTGCGCATCGATTGCCGCAGCCAGGAGGTCCGGCCGATTGCCGTGCCGCCCGGCCGGGTGGCCCTGCTGATCGCGCACTCGGGGGTGACCCGGGAGCTGGCCGCCAGCGCCTACGGGGACCGCGTGGCGGAGTGCCGCGCGGCTGTTCTGGCCGCGCGGCAGGCCGGGCTGGTGCCCGGGGCCGGCGCCCTGCGCGACCTTTCGCCGGACGATCTCCCGGCGCTGGCCGGCGTTCTCGAGCCAACCCTCCTGCGCCGGGCACGGCACGTCATTACCGAGAACGCCCGGGTCGATGCCTTCTGCGCCGCGCTCGGCCGCGCCGACCTCGAGGCGGCGGGGGCGCTGCTGGTCGAGGGACAGCGAAGTCTGGCGGAGGACTACGAGGTGTCGATCCCCGAGATCGACGCCCTCTGCGCGGACGCGGCGGAGCTGCCCGGCGTGTACGGCTCGCGTCTCACCGGCGCCGGCTTCGGCGGCTGCACGCTCCACCTGGTCGCTCCGGAAGCCGCGGCCGAGGTGAGCAGCGCCCTGGCCGCGCGCTTCGAGAGGCGCTTCGGCCGCACGCCCTCCATCCTCGAGGCGCGCCCTTCGGACGGCGCGAGCTTCGTCTCCCTCTAGAACAGCCTCTAGATCAATTCGGGAAGGGCGCGAAGCCGCTCGTGGAGCGGGCCCAGCTCGGCGCGAATCGTCTCGAGGTCGGCGGGGTCGAGGCGGTCCCGGGCGCGCTGACTGGCGTCGGTCACCACCTCGATCCTCCCGTCGCGCACGTTGCGCAGTCCCTTGCCCGCCACGTCGGTGCGCCCGTCCAGTCGCTCGATGCGAGTCGTCGGCGCCAGTCCGAGGCGCCGGCCGATCTCGTCGAAGGCGGCATCGGGGTCGGCGACCAGCTTCTCGTACTCGACGCCCACCACCCGGTCCCCGAACGATTCCGCCCCGCCCAGGAAAGACTCGTAGAGATTCCGGTAGAAGCGGATGCTCTCGGAGAGGGGTTGGTCGCCGAAGGCCCGCCACTTGCGCCGGTAGCCCTCGATGTTGGCCGCCGGGTCCCGGAAGATCATCACGAAGCGGGCGTCGGGACAGCAGCGGTCGAGGAACTGCGCGCGCGCCAGGTTGATGTCCGGGCCCTTCACGATGACCGCGTCTCCGGGGTCCGTGCAGTAGGCCCGGAAGGTGTCCTGGAGGTCGCGCTGACCACGCTCGACCGACCACGATGGCTTTGCGGTGACGATGTCCTCGTACTCCGCGATCGACGAGAGGCTGGAGAGGCGCGGCACGGACAGGAACGAGTGCGAGAGCATCTGGACGTCGAGCTCGAAGATCACGCCCGCGCACTCGAAGCGCTGGCCCAGGGAGACGGCGACCAGACTGGTCCCGCCGCCCGACGCGCCGGCGACGAAGACCGGCCGGTACTCGCGACCTGCGTTGCGCAGGCGGCGGACGCGCGTCAGCAGGTGACGATCCAGCGACTTCGCAGTCCTGCGCTGCAGGCTCTTGAGTCGGGCTTCGACGAAGGACACGGGCGCCGGAGGCTACCACGCGGCTCCAAAGCGCGTCCAGGTGCGCGTTGCCGGCGAACTGCGCATGCCGAGGCGAGCCGGGCTTGCCAGCGAAGCGGACCGTGGGCGATGATCGTCCGGCCATGAGCGGAATCGCGGGCGCCATCGACAATCGCCGGAAGGTCTCCCGGGAGCTCCTGGAGCGAATGGCGGAGTCGATGCGCTACCACCCGGGCGCTCGCGTCGATCTATGGAACGACGGTGGCACTGCGCTCTGTCGCCTCCACCACGAGATCACGAACCGCACGCCCCAGCCTGTCTTCAACGCCGAGCGGACCCGGTGCCTGGTCCTGTTCGGGGAGCTCTTCACGGGCGGCGACGACGCGGAGTACGCGCTTCGCCTCTACGAAGAGCGGGGGCGGGCTGCCTTCGGCGAGCTCGACGGCTCCTTCTGCCTGGCGGTCGTGGATCTGATCTCGCGGGAGACGCTCCTGGTGAGCGACCGCTTCTCCTCGCGGCCCCTCTACTACACCGTCACTCCCCAGGGCGCGCTGCTGTTCGCGACCCAGGTCTCGTCGATCCTGCGCTCGCCCGAGGTCTCCCGCGAGCACCATGAGCGATCCGTGCTGGAGCTCTTCCACTTCCAGCGGGTGTTCGGCACGAAGACGCTGAACCGCGCCATCTCGGTCCTGCCGCCGGGATCCGTCCTCTCGTTCCGGGACTCGACGGCGTCGATCGAGGCCTACTTCGAGATGCGCTACCGGCCGGAGCCGGGGAGCGAACGCCGCTACGTCGAGGAGATGGCGCACGTCATGCGGCACGCGGCGGACCGGGTGACGGGCGACGGCCATCGCATGGGCGTCCTGCTGAGCGCCGGTCTCGACTCGCGCATGGTGCTGGCCGCCGCCACCGGAGATCTCGCCTGCTATCAGTTCAACGACACCAAGAACCACGAGTGGTTCAAGGCGGAGCGCCTCGCCGCGGCTCGCGGCTTCGAGCTCCGGTACATCCAGCGCGACCCCGACCACTATCTGAACCTCTACGACGAGTCGATCGAGATCGGCGGCGGGATGTACCAGTTCAACTACGCCCACGCGATCGGCTTCTTCGAGGGCCTGCGCGGCGACTGCGACTTCATGCTGCACGGCTACGCTCCGGAGCTCTACTTCCGGGGCACCAATGTCCCGCACGTAGACCGCATGTTCCTGGGCAAGCGCTACCGCAAGGCCATCGACTGGACCCTCACCGCCGAGTCGGTCCGGGAGAAGATGCTCACCAAGTTGAAGTACAGCCTGCGCGCGAAGAATCCGGCCCAGCTCTTCTTGGCCCCGTATGCCTCGCGCCTGGACGAGGCCGCGCGTCAGTCGATCGGCGAGCAGGTGGAGGAGGCGGCCCGGCACAGCGACGATCCGTACGACCAGTTCCTGTGGCCCGACACGTTCTACCACTCGAAGTTCCCGTCCTTCGTGTTCGAGAACTCGATTCGGTCCTTCATCGGCGAGCGCAGCATGGTGTTCTTCAACGACGTGCTCGACCTACACCTGCGCATGCCGGTCAAGCTGCGGGCGGACAGCCGGGTCTGGGTGCGGGCGGTGCGCGAGCTTCACTCCGGTGTGGCGGCGGTGGCCGACGCCAACACGGGTTACTCGCCCTTCCTTCCCTGGCAGATGGTGGCCGGGCTGGACACGGCCCTGTGGATCGGCCGGAAGCTTCGCGTGATCCCGACGCCGCCGCGCGATCCCGGGCACGCCACCATCTCGTGGCCTCGCTTCCAGGAGATCATCCGCCACCACGCGAAGCTCCAGGAGCTGATCCGCAGCACCGTGAACGACCCCGGTTGTCTCGACCCGGAGATGTTCGACATCCGGCGCCTGAACGAGATGATGGACGAGCACCTCACGCAGGGCGTGGACCACCGCCACCTCC
Organism: Pseudomonadota bacterium; assembly: GCA_027295775.1. Classification (GTDB taxonomy): domain Bacteria; phylum Myxococcota_A; class UBA9160; order UBA9160; family UBA4427; genus JAPUKG01. Next base: position 12,355 of record JAPUKG010000030.1, on the reverse strand, counting down.
TGTTCCTGGCGATCACCTTCGGTGGCTGGAACAAGAAGTACGGACCGGGAACCCGGGCCGAGCCGCTCCGGGACTAGCACTCGCTCGCGCGGTCGAGAGCGCGCCGCAATGCGGCGGTCGCGGCGCCGGGATCGTCCGCCATCAGGATGGCGCCGGTGACCGCCACTCCCGCGGCGCCCGCCGCGATCACGTCGGCTGCGTTCGAGGTGTCGATGCCGCCCTGGGCGAGCACGGGAATGCCGTGCTCGCACGCGCGCCGGAGCGGCTCGAGCCCCAGCGCGGGTCGGGATTCCGTAGGCGTCTTGGAGAGCGGCTGGAAGATTGGCGCCAGCTGGGCGTAGCTCGCGCCGGATGCGGCGGCCCGCGCCACCTCGTCGGGGGAGTGGGCCGAGACGCCGATCCACGACGGGTCGCCGAGCAGAGCCCGAGCCCGCTCCGGCGTCATCCCGTCGAAGCCCAGATGCACGCCCGCGCAGCCCGCTCCCAGGGCCAGGGCCACGTCGGCCCGCTGGTTCACCACCACCCGTGCCTCGCCCGCCGCGGACTGGATCTCGCGGGCGAAGGCCAGCAGCGCGCTGCTCCCGAGCTCGCGCGCGCGGATCTGGATCTGGTCGACGCCGGCGGCGACCGCCGCGCGCACCGCTGCCGGCAGCGGGTGGCGCGGGACCGCGCGGTCCAGCACCAGACACAGGATCGGTCTAGCAGGTCGCGATCCCATCCGGCGGCGGGATCTCCCTAGAAGGTCGCGATCCCGTCGGGCGGGCTCGATGCCGAGGCGTAGAGCCGCCGCGGCATGCGCCCGGCGAGGTAGGCCAGTCGGCCGGCCTCGACGGCGAGCTTCATGGCCCGCGCCATCTGCACGGGCTCCTTCGCGTGGGCGATGCCGGTGTTCATCAGCACTGCGGTGGCGCCCAGCTCCATCGCCACCGCCGCGTCGCTGGCGGTGCCCACGCCCGCGTCGACGATCACCGGGACCTCCACGGTCTCGAGGATGATGCGCAGGTTGGCGGGATTGCGGATGCCGAGACCCGAGCCGATCGGAGCGGCCAGGGGCATCACGGCCGCGCAGCCCAGCGCCGCCAGCCGCTGGCACGCCACCGGGTCGTCGCTGATGTAGGGCAGGACGGTGAAGCCCTCGTCCACCAGGATCTTCGCCGCCTCGATCGTGGCGGGGCCGTCGGGGAAGAGGGTGCGCTCGTCGCCGATCACCTCGAGCTTGAGTAGATCGGTGTCCAGCAGCTCGCGGCCCATGCGAGCGGTGGTGACGGCGTCCTCGGCGGTGAAGCAGCCGGCGGTGTTCGGCAGGATGGTGAAGCGGTCGGGCGAGAGGAAGTCGAACAGGCGCTGGCCCTTCGGCGCGTTCAGGTCGACGCGGCGCAGGGCCACGGTGACCATCTCGGCGCCGGTCCGCTCGGCGCACTCCCGGTTTTGCTCGAACGACGCGTACTTCCCGCTGCCGATGATCAGGCGCGACGTGAACGTGTGCTTGCCGATGGTGTAGCTGTCGGACATCAGGCCCCTCCTCCCACCGCCTCGAGGATCTCGACGCGATCTCCCGCTGCGACGGTGGCCGTCGCGAAGAGCGAGCGCGGGATTACGTCGCGGTTGACGGCCACCGCGACCCGCCGCCCCTCGAGCCCCAGCTCGGCGATGAGCTGCGCCACGCTGCACCCGTCCGGGATGGCCCGTTGCTCTCCATTGAGCAGGATGGCAGGGGGGTTCATGGCGGTGACCGCGCCAAGCTACCCGAGGGGCTCCCGGGCCGCCATCCGAGATCAGCGGATCCGGCCGGTCTTCCGATAACTTATGCACGCCATGACCATGGAGTTACACGGCGACCGGCCCACGCAGGCCTGGATCGACCTAGCGGCACTGCGCGCCAATGCGGCGGAGGCGCGGCGCCTGGCCTCCGGCCGGGACGTCATCGCGGTGGTCAAGGCCGACGGCTACGGCCACGGCATGGTGCCGGTGGCGAGCGCGCTCCTGGAAGCCGGCTGCGCGCGCCTGGCGGTGCTGACGGTCGCCGAGGCGGCGGAGCTGCGCGAGGCGGCGGTGGCGGCGCCCATCCTCGTGCTGGGCGGCGTCCACGACGCCCGCGAGGCGGAGCGCGCCGTCGCGCTGCGCCTGATCCCGGTCCTCCACGGCGAGGACGGACTCCATCTGCTGGCGGCGGCGGCGCGCCGCGCGGCCACCCGGGCGCGGGTCCACGTGGAGGTGGACAGCGCCATGCACCGGATGGGGGTCCCGCTCGAGGCGGCGGTCCGCTTCCTGGCTCAGGTGGCCGACGAGTCGGCCCTGGAGCTGGAGGGCGTCTTCACCCACTTAGCCTGCGCCGACGAGGCGGACCCCGCGCCTTCGCTGGAGCAGCTGCGCCGCTTCCGGGCGGTGCTCGAGGAGGCGGCGCGCGCCGGGCTGCGGCCGCCCGTCGTGCACGCGGCCAACTCGGCCGGGCTCCTGGCGGGCAAGACGCTGGCCGAGGCGCTTCCCGAGGCAACGGCGGTGCGGCCGGGACTCATGCTCTACGGCGTGCGACCCGCCCGGCACCAGGACGAGGAGTCGCGACTGCGTCCCGTCATGACCCTGCGCACCGAGGTCGTGCAGCTCCACGAGCTGGCCGCCGGCGAGCGCGTGGGCTACGGCGGAACCTTCCGCGCCGAGCGCCCGACCCGGGTCGCCACTCTCGCCCTGGGCTACGCCGACGGTGTTCCCTGGACCGCGGCGAATCGCGGAGAGGTCTGGCTCGCGGGCGCGCGGCGCCCGGTCGTCGGTCGCGTCTCCATGGACTACACCGGGGTCGAGGTGGGCGACGCGCCCGTGGGCATCGGCGCCGAGGCGATCGTCTTCGGCCGGGGCTCCGACGGTGGCATCTCCGTGGAGGACGCTGCCGAGCGCGCGGGCACCCTGCACTACGAGCTCCTGGTGCGCGTCGGCGGCCGCGTTCCCCGGCGCTACATCGGCGTCTGAAGCCCCGCGTTCTCGGCGTTTGACACCCCTATTCTCCCCCGGTAAACAACACCGCGTCCCCACCAACGTCCAGTCCAACTCGCAAGGCTCCTCAGGAGATCTCGATGTCCCCCCAGGACCCCTCGCGTTCCACTACGCGCCGCGTGTCGCGTGCGCTCCTCTCCGTCTCGGACAAGACCGGCCTCGTCGACTTCGGCCGCGGCTTGCACGAGCTGGGCGTGGAGCTGGTCGCCTCGGGTGGGACCGCCTCGGCCCTGCGCGACGCCGGTCTACCGGTGGTGGACGTGGCCGAGCTCACCGGAAGTCCCGAGATGCTGGGCGGGCGCGTAAAGACCCTGCACCCGCACATCCACGGCGGCATCCTGGCCCGGCGCGACCTGGCCTCGGACCGCGAAGACCTGGAGGCGCACTCGATCGGGACCATCGACCTGGTCGTGGTGAACCTCTACGCCTTCGAGGAATCGGTGGCGCGAGACGGTGTTTCGTTCGAAGAGGCGATCGAGAAGATCGACATCGGCGGTCCCTCCATGCTGCGCTCGTCCGCCAAGAACCACGCGTACGTGGGCGTGGTCTGCGACCCGGCGGACTACGACCCGGTGCTCGCAGAGCTGCGGTCGAGTGGCGGTCTCGAGGACGAGACCCGCCGCGGGCTGGCGCTCCGGGCCTTCCAGCGGACTGCGGCCTACGACGCCGCCATCGAGACCTGGCTGGCGGCCCAGCAGGCCGAGGGTCGCGACGATCCCTTTCCGGCCCGGCTCTCGGTCTCGCTCCGCAAGGTCGCCACCCTTCGCTACGGCGAGAACCCGCACCAGCGGGCGGCCCTGTACGGGGGCTTCCTGGACGCGGTGGAGCCGCTGCACGGCAAGGCTCTCTCCTACAACAACCTGGTCGACGTCCAGGCGGCGCTCGCCCTGATCCTCGATTTCGATCCGGCCGAGGGCTCCGCCGTCGGCATCCTCAAGCACACCACGCCGTGCGGAGTCGGCGCGGGCGCGTCGCCGCTGGAGGCGTACACGAACGCCTTCCAGACCGATCCCGAGTCGCCGTTCGGCGGCATCGTCGTCTCGAACGCTCCCTTCGACCGGGCCCTGGCCGAGAAGGTCGATGAGATCTTCACCGAGGTCCTGGTGGCGCCGTCCTTCACCGAGGACGCACTCGATCTGCTGCGCAAGAAGAAGAATCGCCGGCTGCTCGCCTTCGACGCGGCGGCGATCGAGCGCGCCGAGCTGGAGTGGCGCCGGGTGTACGGCGGCGTGCTGCTCCAGGAGCCCGACTGCCAGGTGGAGGAGCTGGCCACGGCCCAGGTGGTGACCCAGCGCAAGCCCACCGAGGTCGAGCGCCGGGCGCTCCAGTTTGGCTGGCGGGTGGTGAAGCACGTCAAGAGCAACGCCGTGGTGTTCGCCGCCGAGGACCGCACCCTGGCCATCGGCGGTGGTGCCACCTCGCGCGTGGACGCGGGCCCCGCCGCCGCTGCCAAGGCGGGCCGGGTGGGCCTCTCCCTCGAAGGCTCGGGCCTGGCCAGCGACGCATTCTTCCCCTTCCCCGACGGCCTCGAGATCGCGGTCCGGGCGGGCGCCCGGGCGGTGGTGCAGCCCGGTGGCTCCAACCGGGACGCCGAGGTGACCGAGGCGGCTGACCGGCTCGGGATCGCCATGATCCTGACCGGCATCCGCCACTTCCGGCACTAGTGGCGATGCGAGTCCTGGTCGTCGGCTCCGGGGGGCGCGAGCACGCCCTGGCCTGGAAGATCGCCCAGAGCCCCCGGGTCGACCGGGTCCTGGCCGCGCCCGGGAGCGACGGGATGGGGGCGGTCGCCGACTGTCGTCCCGGGGTGAAGGCGGGCGACCTCGAAGGGATCTGCGAGCTCGCCGCAAGCGAGGCCGTCGACCTGGTCGTGATCGGGCCCGAGGACCCGCTGGCGGCCGGGCTGGCGGACCGGCTGCGCGAGGCGGGCGTGGCGGCGTTTGGCCCGTCGGCGGCGGCGGCGCAGCTCGAGTCGAGCAAGGCCTTCGCCAAGGCGTTCATGCAGCGGCACGGCATTCCCAGCGCCGACCACGTGGTGGTGGACGATCTCGACCGGGCCCTCGCGCACGTTCGTGCACGGGGCGGCCCGTGCGTGGTCAAGGCCGACGGGCTGGCCGCGGGCAAGGGCGTCTTCATGTGCGCGACGACCGAGGAGGCCGAGGCCGCGCTGCGCGAGATCATGGAGACCCGGCGCTTCGGCGAGGCCGGAGCGAGGGTGGTGATCGAGGAGTGGCTGCAGGGCGAGGAGGCGTCGTACCACGCCATTACGGACGGCACGAATGTCGCCACCCTGGCCTCCGCCCAGGACTACAAGCGCATCTTCGAGGGCGATCAGGGCGAGAACACCGGCGGCATGGGCGCGTACTCGCCGGCGCCGGTGATCGACGCGGCGGTGGAAGCGCGCATTCTCGAGCGGATCGTGGGTCCCGCCGTCGAGGGCATGCGCGCCGAGGGCACGCCGTACACCGGGGTCCTGTACGTGGGGCTGATCGTCGACGCCGAGGGCAATCCGTCGGTGATCGAGTTCAACGCGCGCTTCGGCGATCCCGAGACCCAGCCGCTGCTCGTGCGCATGGACGGCGACCTGGTGCCGCTCCTCGAAGGCGCGGCCCGTGGTGCGCTCGATCCCCGGGCGATGCCGTCCTTCGCCGACGCCGCGGTGTGCGTGGTGCTGGCCTCCGAGGGCTATCCGCGCGGCTACCAGGTCGGCCGTCCGATCGAGGGTCTGGCGGACGTCGAGTCCATGCCCGGCGTGGAGGTCTTCCACGCCGGCACGCGGCGCACCGCGGCCGGCGGCCACGAGACGGCGGGTGGTCGGGTGCTGGGCGTGACGGCACGCGGCAGCACTGTGCGCGACGCGCGGGACCGCGCCTACGCCGCCGCGTCCAAGATCCACTTCGAAGGCGTCACCTGCCGGCGCGACATTGCGGCCCGTGCAATCGACCGCTAACGCCGAGAACGGTCCCAATGCCGGGGCGGATCCGCTCGCGGGCGCCGTCGCGGAGCTGCGGGCCGGCGGGCTCGTGGCGTACCCGACCGAAACGGTCTGGGGGCTGGCCGCCGTCGCGGACTCCGCTGCCGCGGTCGCCCGACTGCGGGCGTGGAAGGGCCGGGCGGAGGACCAGCCGCTCCCGGTGCTGCTCGCCGGTCCCGACAGCCTGACGTCCTGCGGCGTCCGGGTCTCTCCCGCCGCGCGGACGCTGATGGCCGCGTTCTGGCCCGGCCCGCTGACCCTCGTGTTGCCCGCAAGCGGTCGCTTCGCGCCGGGTGTCGCCCGGGCGGACGGCGCTGTGGGTCTGCGCTGTAGCTCGCATCCGCTGGCGGCGGCCCTGGCGACGGCGGTGGAGGCCAGCGGCCTGGGCCCGGTCACGGCCACCAGTTTCAACCGCTCTGGCGACTCGCCCGCGCGCCGGCGGAGCGACGCGCTTCGACTGGTCGGGACTTCGGGGAGTGGTCCGCGGGTCGTGCCGTGCGAGGTGGATGCCCGGGGCGAAGCGCCGAGTACGGTGGTCGACCTCACGGGTGCGCGCCCGCGCATCCTGCGCGCGGGTGCGGTGACGGCGGACGCGATCGAGGCGGCGCTGGCATGACCGTGGTTCGCCCCTTCCGCGCCCTCCGCTACGACCCCGCCCGGGTGGACCTGGGTCGGGTGGTCGTCCCGCCCTACGACGTCATCACCGCCGAGGAGCGCGAGACCCTGTACGCGCGGGATCCCCACTGTGCCGTGCGGCTCGAGCTCACACGCGACGTTGCTGACGAGTCGAGCACCGACTACACCGAGGTGGCCGAGACCCTCGCCGCCTGGCGCCGGAGCGGGGTACTGACGGGCGACGCCGCCCGCGCCTTCTACGCCATGCGCCAGCGCTTTCGCGCACCGGACGGAAGAGAGCTCGTGCGGGACGGGTTCTTCGCCGCGCTGCGGCTCGAGAGCTACGACGCGAGGGTGGTGCGGCCCCACGAGCGCACCATGGCCGGACCGAAGGCCGATCGGCTGCGCATGCTGCGCGCCACCCGCGCCAATCTGTCGAGCGTCTTCTTGCTGTACGAGGATCCGGAGGAGGCGCTCGCCGCGACCCTGGCCGACGCCTTCGACAGCGAGGACACCGCGCGCGCACGGGACGCCTCCGGTGTCGAGCTCTCGCTGGCTCCCCTGCGCGAGCCCGAGGCGATCGATGTCATCGAGCGCTTCCTGGGCGAACGCCCGGTGGTGATCGCCGACGGGCACCACCGCTACGAGACGGCGCTCACCTATCGCGACGAGCAGAACGCGAGCGGGGATGCGCCCGCGGCCTGGACGCTCGGCTTCTTCGCCAACGCCTATGCCCCGGGGACGCTCCTGCTTCCGATCCACCGCGTGATCCGCAAGGCGAAGCTGCCGACGGAGGCGGCGTGGCGCGAGCGAATGCCGGGCTGGAGCCAGGCGGCGTACCCGCTGCGCGGGCCCGAGCACGTGGCGCAGGCGCTGGCCGAGCACCTGGAGCCCCTGGCCGGGCGTCCGGCCTTCGCCGCGGACGACGCATCCGGCATCCTGCGCGTCTTCTCGCGCCCCGAGCCCCTGGGCGAGCGGCTGATGGTGAAGGTGGCGGAGGACGAGATCCTCGCCGGCGTCTTCGGTCTCACGGCGGACGACATTCGCGACGGCGCGGTGAGCTTTCCCAAGAGCGCCGAGCGGGCCGCCACGGAGGTTCGCGCCGGTGAGGGCACGGTGGCGATCTATCTGAACCCGCTGGCGCCGGAGGACGTGTTCCGCGTGACCGCTGCCGGCGGGCGGATGCCCCAGAAGTCGACGTTCTTTGCCCCCAAGATCCCGACCGGCCTGGTCTTTCGCCTGCACGAGGAGTCGGCGTGAGCGCGCGCCGGAGCCAGCGCCGGGGACAGCTCCAGCCCGTGGGCCCGGTGGTGGGCCGTGTGCTCGCGGAACTCGGGCTCGATGCCGCCGAGCGCGCCTTCCGGATCGGACAGCGCTGGGTCGAGCTGGTGGGGGAGGAGACGGCGAGCCACTGTCGCCCGATCGCGGTTCGCGGCGGCGTGCTCGAGGCCGAGGTCGACTCGAGCGTGTGGTGCCAGCAGATCCAGCTCCGGCGGCCCGAGATCCTGGAGGCGCTGCGCCGTGAGCTGGGGGACGACGCGCCCTCCGATCTGCGCCTGCGCGTCGGGTACACTCGGCGCTCGTGACCGATCCCCCCATTGGTGCTGTCGCTGATCCGCAGCGGGACGATCCCGAGGCCCCCCTGGAGGGCAGACTGCGCTGTGACTTCTGCGGCGAGGAGGCCGCGACCGTGAGGCGGATCGCCCTCGATGGAGAGTACGAGCGGCTCCGGACACCGCACGTGGTGCGCTACGCGTGCGCTCCGTGCTCGGACCGCAAGGAGCGGGAGCGGACCGGCCGGGGTGGAGGCCCCCGACCGGGCGGGATTGACCCATCGTCCGGGGTTCTCTAGATTCGGCGCCCACTTATCCACGATCCGGGACCAGAAAAATGGTGAAGATTCGCCTGCGTCGGGCCGGCGCGAAGAAGAGCCCGTTCTACCGCGTCGTGGCCATCGACGAGCGTCGCCCGCGCGACGGCCGCGCCCTCCAGTTCCTCGGCACCTACGACCCGCGGCCCGAGAAGGAGATCATTCAGCTGCGGCGCGAGGAGATCGAGGCGTGGGTGGCCAAGGGCGCCCAGCTCTCCGAGACCGTGCGCACGCTGATGAGGCGCAGCGCCCGCGCCGCAAGCGGCTCGGCAAGCAGCGGGGCGAGCTGATCATGTCGGACGACGGCCGCGCCGCGGCGAATCTGATCGAGTTCATCGCCAAGTCGATCGTCTCCGAGCCCGAGGCGGTTCGCGTCACGCCTCTCGACGGCGGGCGGCTCCTCGAGCTGGAGACCGCCGACGATGACCGGGGTCGGGTGATCGGCCGCCAGGGCCGCGTGGCCAAGGCCATGCGGGCCGTGCTCGCCGCCTCCCGCACGGGCACCGGCTCCGCCGCCCGGCTCGACATCGTCGACTGAGGCGCGGCGTCGAGCTCCCATGTTCCATGGAGACTGAGCCGGCCCTTGTGGTGCTCGGCCGGGTGGTCGGCGTCCACGGGCTCCGCGGCCAGGTACGGGTTCGCTACTTCGGCGACGGGCCCGACAACCTGCTCTCGATCGAGGACGTGTGGCTCGCCGAGTCGCCGGAGGGGGCCGGCGCCGAGACCTGGGGGGTCCGGGCGTGCGGGACGGGACGGGGCGGGGAGGTGCGGCTGGCGCTGGAGGGCGTCGAGACCCGGGAGCAGGCCCAGGACCTGCGCGGCCGCTATGTGCTCGCCCAGGCCGGGGTGCTGCCGCCACTGCCCGACGGCGAGTACTACTGGCACGAGCTGATCGGCTGCCGCGTCGAGGACACGGCTGGCCGCGCGATCGGGACGGTGCGAGAGATCCTGGAGACGGGGGCCCATGACGTGCTGGCCATCGAGGCCGAGGACGGACGGCGGCACCTGGTCCCCACCGCGGAGCACTTCCTCCGCGAGGTGGATGTGCCCGGGCGCCGCCTGGTCGTGGAGCTCGTGCCCGGGCTGATCGACGGGGATTGAGGCGTGCTCCGCATCGACGTCATCAGCATCTTTCCCGGGTTGTTCGAGCCCTTCCTGTCCGAGAGCATCGTCGGGATCGCCCGGCGCGGCGGTCCGCTGGCTGTCCAGGTGCACGACCTCCGGGACTGGACCCAGGACCGACACCGGAGCGTGGACGACGCGCCGTACGGCGGGGGACCGGGGATGGTGATGAAGCCCGAGCCCCTGGTGGCCGCCATCGAGGCGGTGGCCGGGGAGAAGGGGCCGGAGCGGCAGGCCCGAGTGCTCCTGCTGACGCCCCAGGGCGAGCGGCTGGACCAGGCCCGGCTGGAGGGTTGGGCCGCCGGGGAGCATCTGGTGCTGGTCTGCGGCCGCTACGAGGGGGTGGACCAGAGGGTGGTCGAGCTGGCGGTGGACGAGGAGGTCTCGATTGGGGACTTCGTGCTCTCCGGGGGCGAGATCCCCGCGATGGTCCTGATCGAGGGCCTGGCCCGCCTCCTCCCCGGGGTGCTCGGCAATCCGGACTCGGCGATCTGGGAGTCGTTTCGGGGAGATCTTCTCGAGGGACCGCACTACACTCGCCCGCCCGAGTTTCGTGGCCGGGCGGTGCCGGCGGTGCTGCGTTCGGGCGATCACGCCGCGGTGGCGCGCTGGCGGGCCGAGCAGGCCCGCGAGACCACGAAGAGACGCCGACCCGATCTCTGGGAGCTGGCCTCGGGGCGTGTCGGGCGTGGAGAGGATGAGAAGTGAGGCCGGAGTCCCGGCTCAGGAAGGATGCGCGATGAGGAGCACGGACTTCGGCGAGAAGCCGAGGCGGGACCTGCCGCCGTTCCGGGTGGGGGACACCGTCCGGGTTCACGTGAAGGTGCGCGAGGGCGAGAAAGAGCGCATCCAGGTCTTCGAGGGCGTCGTGATCCGGCGTCGGGGCGGCGGCGCGTCTGAGACGTTTACCGTGCGCAAGGTCTCGTACGGGGTCGGCGTGGAGCGCATCCTGCCGGTCCAGTCGCCCGCGGTCACCAAGATCGAGATCAAGAGTCGCGGCCACGTGCGTCGCTCGCGCCTCTACTACCTGCGCGACCTGCGCGGCAAGAAGGCCCGCCTGCGCTCCAAGGTGCGCGACCTCTCCAAGCTCGTGGCGGTGCCCGAAGACGAGCCCGAGCCGGTGGACGTGCTGTCCGAAGAGCCGGCCGAGCAGAAGCCCGCCGACGAAGAGGCGGCCGCGACCGAAGAAGCCGAGACGACCCGCTAGCGCCGCAGGCGAGGAGCCACGGTTCAGTTCCCATCGAAGGCCCCCTCCCAGTGCTCGATCTGCCAGCTTCCGTCCGGCGCGGCGAGACACGCGATCACGTCGAAGCGCACGCGCTCGACCCGCGCCCGTCGCCCGCCCGGCCCGCGCAGCCACGCGGCGGCACCCCGCGCGATGCGCGCCTGCTTGGCGGCGTCGACCGCCTGCTCGGGCGGACCGAAGGTGTCGCTGCGCCGGGTCTTCACCTCCGCGAACACGATGAGTCGCCCGCGCGCCGCCACGATGTCGATCTCGACCCCGCCCGCGCGTACGTTCCGTTCGACGATGCGATACCCTCGCCGCTTCAGGTGGGCGGCCGCGCGGGCCTCTCCCTCGGCGCCGAGTGCGCGCCGATCGTCCCTGGCCTTGTGCACGTTCGAGACTCCCCGGGACCGGGGAGCACCAGAGTAGCCGAGCGCTCCATGGGCACGCTCTTCGTGGTCGCCACGCCGATCGGGAATCTCGAAGACGTGACCCTGCGCGCGCTGCGAGTGCTGGGCGAGGTGGACCTGCTGTTCGCCGAGGACACTCGCCGCACGCGGATCCTGCTGGTGCGCCACAACGTGAACGCGCGTCCACTCTCGCTGCACGCCCACAACGAGGCCCGCCGGATCGCCCAGGCCCTGGAGACGCTGCGCGCGGACCGCTCGGTGGCGCTGGTCTCGGACGCGGGCACGCCGCTGGTGTCGGATCCCGGCGAGCGGCTGGTTGCCGCGGCTCGGGACGCCGGCCACCGCGTCGAGAGCATCCCGGGTCCATCGGCGGTGCTGGCTGCGCTCACCGCGTCCGGGCTGCCGGTGACACCCTTCACCTTTCTGGGCTTTCCGCCGCGCAAGAGGGCCGCGCGCAAGGCACTCCTCGAAGGGGTTCGCCAGCGCCTGGAGACCCTGGTGCTCTTCGAGTCGCCGCGCCGGCTGGCCGGCACCCTGTGTGCGCTCCGGGACGCGCTGGGCGAGCGCCGGGCCTGCGTCGCCCGCGAGCTGACCAAGGTGCACGAGGAGGTGGTGACGGGCACGCTGGGGGAGCTGGCCGAACGCTTCGCGGAAGGCGCGCGCGGCGAGGTCACGATCGTGGTGGAGGGCGCACCGGGGCACGCGGCCGAGCTCTCCGCCGGCGAGCTCGACTCCGCGATCCGGGCGCTGGCGCGGAGCGGACACTCCGCGCGCGAGATCGCCGCCGCGCTGGCGCCCCGGACGGGTGTCTCGAAGCGCGACGTCTACGCGCGGGCGGTGGTGGCCCGGGAGCGCCCATGAACGCGCGCACCCTCGGCCGCGCGCTGCGCACGATCCGCCACCTGCGGGCCCGCCAGGCCTGGGCCCAGCTGCGCTACCAGCTCGCCCCCGGCGTGGTACCCCGCTCGCTTCCGCAGAGCGCGACCCCGGACCTCGCCGTGCGCGAGACCCCGACTCCGTTCCTACCGGCGCCGCCGCACGCGGACTTCGACGGCTCGCTGCGGCTGCGGCTGCTCCATCGCGAGGTCCGGTTCGCCGAGCGCATCGACTGGGACTGGGCGGCGGAGGGGCCGCTCTGGGCCTATCACCTC
>JAPUKG010000003.1 GCA_027295775.1 Pseudomonadota bacterium | reverse complement strand
CTCCGCGCGGACAGAGTCGAAGCCCAGGCCCCAGTCGTCCATGGTGCCCGGGCGGAAGTTCTCCACCACCACGTCCGACCGGCGGGCGAGCTCGAGGAAGACGCGGCGGCCGTCTTCGCGACGCAGATCCAGCGAGAGGCTGCGCTTGTTGCGATTGACCGCGGCGTGCATGAACGAGAGCGGCGGCTCGATCCCGGGCAGGAAGGGCGGGACGCGCCGCGCGATCTCGCCCCCGGGATCCTCCACCTTGATCACGTCCGCGCCGAAGTCCGCGAGCAGGCAGCCGCACATGGGACCCGACCAGGTGGTGGTGGCCTCGACGACGCGCACTCCCTCGAGGGGACCCACCAGATCGCTCCGGGCGTCGCGGTAGAAGTCCTCTCGCTCCATCCTCGCTGCTCCTGTTAGAATCGGCGGGCGGAAGGTATCGGATCGACCGCGCTCTGGAGAAGACCGTGTTGTCCACCCGCAACCAGCTGCTCGCCACGCTCGCGCTGGCCGTTCCGTTCGCCGCGCCAGTGGCCGTCGCGGACGACGGCCCTGTTACCGTGGACGACCACTTCGAGGTCGACGGCACCTGCGAGCCCTCGACGTGCGGTGGCCCGGTGATCCTCTCGGCCGAGGAAGCGGTGAGGCCCGAGATCTGGCCGCCGCCCCCCGAGTGCCCCCCGGCTATGCCTGCACCTGCGTCTCGAGCTGTCCCGGGTGCGACGACTGCGCCGCCCAGGTGTGTGTGCGCGCCGAGGCCGAGTGCAAGACCGCCTGCGACTGCGCGGGTGGCCTCGGCTGCTTCGACGGCCAGTGCATCGCGGGCTTCGCGCCGGTCTTCTGCTGCGACGAGGGCGAGTGCCCGGCGGGAAGCCAGTGCCAGTTCCGGGACGGCCGCTTCGACCTGTGTCGCGACGACTGCCCGGATGACGCAGAGCACTGCGGTGGTCCCACCTGCCAGGAGCGGGTCGACAAGGTCATGCGCAAGATCGCGAGGAAGGTCGGGCGCTCGAACCACTGCGAGAGCGCCCACGAGTGCGTACGCATCGACACCAGCACGCGCTGCCGGGGCACCTGCGGCGCGTGGAGCAACGAGGAACGCTCCGAGCGACTGGCCGGGAAGATCGACCGGCTCGACGAGCGCCTCTGCGCCAGCTACCGGGCGGACGGCTGCCCGTACGCGGCGCCGATCTGTCTGATGGAGAAGCCGGCCTGCGTCGAGGGCCGCTGCGTCGGGCTCGGCGTGGTGGAGCCGCCCTGGCCGCTCCCGCTGTTTCGCACCGACTAGGAGCGTGACCCGTGGTCAGACGGGAACGACGGCGCCGCGAACCGTCGCAGCGGCGTCGCTGGCCAGCCAGGTGAGGACCTGGGCGATGCGCGCGGGCGGCGTCCAGATGGCGAAGTCCGCGTCGGGCATGGCCTCGCGGTTGGCGGGCGTGTCGATGGTCGCGGGGGAGACGGCGTTCACGCGGATGCCGTGCTCGGCGACCTCCTTCTGCAGCGTCTCGGTCAGCACGATCACGGCGTCCTTGGACGCGCTGTAGGCGGCGAGGCCCGCGGGACGGGCCAGCGCGGCCTGGGAGGCCACGTTCAGGATCACCCCCGCGCCGCGCGTGATCATGCCGGGCAGGGCCGCCCGGCTGGTGGCCACGGCCGTGCGCAGGTTCATTCGGTACATGCGGTCCCAGAGCTCGAGCTCGGTCTCGTGGACCGGTGTGCCGCCGCCGAAGCCGCCGACACCGTTGACCACGACCTCGATCTCTCCGGGGCCGGCCGCCGCCACCAGCGCATCGGCGCCCGCGGCCTCCGCCACGTCTGCCTCGACCAGGGTCAGCTGGCCGGACTCCCGGGCCGCTGCCTCGCCCTCGGAGATCGCGTCCAGCTCGGCCTTCACGATCCACGGCACCACCACGCGGTCGCCGCCATCGAGAAAGGCGCGCACCACGGCCCGTCCCAGGGCGCCCGTGCCGCCCGTCGCGATCACGGTTCGCGTGCTCAGGCGACTTTCCCCTCGCGTCTGGAACTTCGAGAGCTCAGCAGGCTCGCTCCTCCAGTCGCTGCAGCGCGCGGTCGGCGGCGCGGCGCAGGTCCGGGTCCGCGCCCGCGTCGCGCGCGCGCTCGAGCTCCGCGGTCGCCTGGGCGGGGAGAGTGCCGGGGTTGTTGGCGCCCAGCTCGCCCAGTGAGAGCGCCGCCAGCCGCCGTAGGATCGGGTCCGGGTCGCCCTGCAGGGCTTCGACCAGGCGCGCGGGAACGGCCGCCGGTGGATCGAGCAGGGCGGCCAATGCGGTGAAGGCGGCGCGCGCCAGCTCGGGGCTCTCGTCGCGGCTGGCCTCGACGAGGGCGGCCGCGGCGTGGGGATCGTCCGGGGCGAGCTCGCGCAGGCAGAAGGCGGCCATGCGCCGGACGATGGGGCGGTCGGCGCTGCGCGCCAGACCGATCGCCACGCCCAGGACCTCGGGATGCAGCCGTCCCATCTCCACCAGGAGCTTGGTGGCAGCCCAGCGCACGTCGCCATCGGCAGCGGCCATGGCCTCGACCACGGCCGGGATCAGGCCGGGCTCGGGCGGCGACAGCCGCGCCCGGGTGAAGGCGGCGCCCCAGCGGCGGCGCGCGGAGTCGCCGTGCAGGGCCGCGCGCAGGAGCGCATCGGCCTGGCCGGGCTGGTCGCGCTCGATCGCCACGATCGCGTCCGAGGCGGCGCGCACCACCGCCTTCTCCGCGTCCCCGAGTCGCTCGCACAGGGCCTCCAGGAGCAGCACCGCGGACGGATCCGTCGCCGCCTCGCGACAGGCCGCCCGGCGCTCGTCCGGGTCGGCGCTCTCCATGCGCGCGACGACCGGGTGGCTCACGCGGTTCGCCAGGATGCCGTCAGCGGCTCCGCGCCCTCGCGCTCCACCCGGCCCTCCTGCTCGAGCTTGAGCAGGTGCGACGTGACGGACTGGCCCGCCGCCGCGTGCAGGGCCTCGGGGTACGCGGCGTACACGATCTTCACGATCGCGGGCACCCGCGACGCCCCGGCGCCCAGGGTTTCGAGGATCTGCCGCTCGCGTTCGAGGCGGTGGTCGATGTACTCGCGCAGCTTGCCCGCGCCATCCTCGATGCACGGGCCGTGGGCCGGATAGATGCGCCCGGGCGCCGCGGCGAGCAGCGTCTCCAGGGACTGCAGGTACTCGGCCAGGCTGCCGCCCTGGCTGGGGATCACGGTGGTGCCGACGCCCAGCACGTTGTCGCCGGAAAAGAGCGCCCCCTCCTCTTCGAGAATGAAGCACAGGTGGTCCTGGGCGTGGCCGGGCGTGTGCAGGGCGCGCAGGGTCGCGCCCTCGGTCTCGACCCGGGCGCCGTCGTCGATGGCGGTGATGGCGATGGGGTAGCGGGCGTCCACCTCGGGCCACGGGCGCTTCTTCACCTCGAGCGGACCGAAGCGCTCGATCACGTCGGCGGCGCCTCCGATGTGGTCGGGATGCCCGTGGGTGAGCACGATCTCCTGGAGGCCGTCGCAGCCGGCGCGCTCGAGGGCCTGCTCGAGGACCGGGAGGTACTCGGCCCGGCCGTCTCCGGTGTCGAGCAGCACGCGCCGGGAGCCCGTGCCGATGAGATAGGTGTTGGTGCCCGGGCCCGTGAAGGGGCCCGGGTTCTTGCCCAGCGCCACCACCACCCGATCGGACCAGACGTCCACGTCGGGCATCTCGAGCCCGAGCATCACCGGCGCCTTCGACGGAGTTGACACGACCGCTCCTATTCGCCCGCCACGGTCATGCGCGCCACGCGCAGGGGAGGGGAGGCCACTCGCCCCAGCCAGTGGAGCTCCTCGCCCACCGCGTCGATCGACGTCAGCATGTCGGCGAGGTTCCCCGCCACGGTGACCTCCTCCACGGGGTGCGCGATCTTCCCGTCCTCGATCCACAGTCCGGCGGCGCCGCGGGAGTAGTCGCCCGTGACCGGATTGAAGCCCATGCCGATCAGCTCGGTCACGAGCAGGCCCCGGGGCGTGTCGGCGACGATCTCCTCCAGGGTGCCCTCCCCGGGCTCCAGCCACAGGTTCGTGGCGCCCACGCCCGGTGCGCCACCCGGCCCGCGCGACGCGTTCCCGGTGGAGGTGCCGCCCAGCTTTCGGGCAGAATAGCTGTCGAGCAGCCAGGTGCAGAGCTCACCCCGTTCGATCAGCACATTGCGCCGGGTCGGCAGGCCCTCGCCGTCGAAGGGCTTGCTGCCGAGACCGCCCGGCAGCCGGCCGTCGTCGACCAGGGTCACCAGCTCGCTACCGATGCGCTCGCCCATGCGGTCGCCCAGGAAGCTCATGCTTCGATAGATGGCGTACCCACTCAAGCACCCGGCGACCTGGCGCAGCAGGCTGGGCGCCGTCACCGCGTCGAAGATCACCGGCACCTCGCAGGTGGGCACGCGCCGAGCGCCCAGTCGGCGCAGCGCCCGCTCCGCCGCCCGGCGACCCACCGCCGCGGGGTCTTCCAGGGCCGAGAGTCGGCGGCCCACGGTCATCCAGTAGTCGCGCTGCATCGAGCCGTTCTCGTGCGCCAGGGGCTCGGAGAAGAGCGAATGGGACGCCGACTCGTACTCCCCCAGGAAGCCCTCGCTGTTGCCGTAGGCCACGCGAGAGAAGTGCGAGGCGGCCTGGCTGCCCTCGGAGTTCTGGATCCGCTCGTCGACCGAGCGCGCCGCCTGCTCCGCCCGGCGCGCGTCCTCGATGCGGGCCTCCACCGCCACGTTGCGGTCCCCGGGGTCGAAGAGGTCGAGGTCGGGCAGCGCGTCCGACGAGGCGAAGCCGCCGTCGGGCAATCCCGCGAACGGATCTTCGGCCGTGGCCCTCGCGATCGCGACGGTCTCGTCCGCCATCCGCTCGACCGCCGCCTCGGAGAGGTCGCTGGTCGAGGTCACCGCCGAGCGCCGTCCGTCGCTTCCCCGAATCAGCGCGCGGATGCCGAGGGTGCGCTCCTGGGACTGGACGACGAAGTCGATCTCGTCGCCGCGCACCCGGGACTCGAGCGAGTCCGCCTCGACCAGCATGGCGTCGGCCTGGTCGGCGCCGGCGCTCTTCGCCCGGCGAAGCGCGAGCGCGATCACGTCACGGGCCACGACGCTCAACTCTGGGTCCCCCCGACCGTCAGCTTGTCCACGCGGATGGTGGGCAGTCCCACGCCGACCGGAACGCTCTGGCCGTCCTTGCCGCAGGTGCCGACGCCCCGGTCGAACTCCAGGTCGCAGCCGATGCGGCTCACCCGCTGGAGCACGTCGGGTCCATTGCCGATCAGCGTGGCGCCCTTCACGGGGCGGCCGATCACGCCATCTTCGATCCGGTACGCCTCGCTGGCGCTGAACACGAACTTGCCGCTGGTGATGTCCACCTGGCCGCCGGCAAAGGACACGGCGTAGAGCCCGTTCTTCACCGAGCGCAGGATGTCCTCTGGCTCCTCCTGGCCGGCCAGCATGAAGGTGTTGGTCATGCGCGGCATGGGCAGGTGCGCGTAGCTCTCGCGCCGTCCGTTGCCCGTGGGCTCCATGCCCATCAGGCGCGCGTTCAGGCGGTCGTGCAGGTAGCCCACCAGGGTGCCGTTCTCGATCAGGACGTTCCGCCGGGTGGGGGTGCCCTCGTCGTCCACGTTGAGCGATCCTCGACGGCCGGCCAGGGTCCCGTCGTCCACCACCGTGACGCCTTCGGCGGCGACGCGCTGTCCGAGCCGGTCCGAGAACGCCGAGGTCTTCTTGCGGTTGAAGTCGCCCTCGAGACCGTGCCCGATCGCCTCGTGCAGCAGGATGCCGGGCCAGCCGGGCCCCAGCACCACGTCCATGGTGCCGGCGGGACAGCTCACGGCGTCGAGGTTGAGCAGGGCGACGCGAACCGCTTCTTGCACCAGCGGCTTCCACTGCGCGGGCTCCATCAGCACGTCGAGCTGGTGGCGGCCGCCCATGCCCTGGTAGCCGATCTCGCGGCGTTCTCCATCGGCGGCGATCACCTGCACGTTGAGGCGCACCAGCGGCTGGACGTCGCCCACCAGGGTTCCGTCGCTGCCGACCATCAGCAGGTGCCGCTGCTGTCCGATCACGCTCGCCATCACCTGCACGATGCGCGAGTCCAGAGAGCGCGCGTAGCTGTCCATCTCGCCCAGGAGCGAGACCTTCTGCTCGACGGGCACGTCGGTGGGCGCGGTCGCCACCGGGTAGAGGTCTCGTCCGGGCGCGCCCCCGCCGCTCACCGTGACGCTTCCTCCCCCGCTCGATTGCTCGGAGATGGCCCGCGCCGTCGACGCCGCCAGGCGCACGCTCTCCACGCTGATCTCGTCGGAGTGGGCGTATCCCTGGCGCTCGCCGCGCTGGACGCGCACGCCCACGCCCTGCTCGATGTGCCGGTCGCCGCTCTTGACGATGCTCTCCTCGAGCACGACCGAGTCCTGGGTCGAGTACTCGAAGAAGAGGTCGGCGAAATCGACGCTGCGCTCGAGGGCGGTGCCAAGGCCGGCGGAGAGGTTGCTCTCGTCCAGCCCGAAGCGTTCGCGAAAGAAGGTGAGGGTGTCCGTGGCGGGGGAGTCGGCGTCAAAGCTCATGGCGTGGGGGCTTCCTCCGGTGAGTCGTCGAGAGTAGCGATCACGTCGGGCAGCTCGCAGAGCGAGTCGAGCTGGTGCACGTCGAGCGCCGACAGCCCCGCTGCCCGGGCGGCGGCCAGGTCCATCGCCGGGTCGTCGCCGACGAACACCGCGGACGCGGCGGGGACGCCCAGGGCGTCCAGCGCCGCCGCGAAGGGCACCCGCTCGGGCTTTCGAGACCCACACCGGGACGGCGTCCCCACGAAGTCGAGAAGTTCAGTCATTCCCATGGCTTCCAGGATCTTATCGAGACGATGGTCGAAGTTCGAGACGACCCCCACCGCCAGGCCCGCCGCGCGCAGGGCGCCCAGGGCCTGCCTCGCTCCGGGCCGCGGGCGCCAGGCCGGGGCGCCGCTGTAGACATCGTAGAGCGCGGCAAAGAAGGCGTCGAAGTCGTCGAAGCGCACCGTGCTGTCCGCAGCCCGGAAGGTGGAGCGGACCACCTCGCGCCACCAGCCACGCTCCAGCGCGGGCACGGCCTCGGGCGCGGCGTCCGGGAAGACCATGGGCGGCGCGCTCGCCCACACCCGGCGGAAGGCGTCGTCGAGGCGCGATGCCGGCAGCGCGACCCCGAATCGCTCGGCGATCCGCGCGTAGGTCTCGCCGACCGACTCGGCCAGCTCGATCAGCGTGCCGGCGGCGTCGAACAGGACCGCGCGGATCGTCATCCCGGAACGGGCGCGCGGGCCGAGGCGATGAAGGTCGCGGGCAGGTCGCGGCCCCGCGTCAGCGGCTCGTGGGTCTCGATCCGCACGTCCGGCAGGCCCGCTTCGGCAAACCAGCGCGACACCTCCTCGAGCTCGAAGCCCAGCCACAGCGCACCCAGCTCCTGGCGCATCCACTCGTGCTCGTGGTGGACGAAGTCCACGACGATCAGGGCGCCGCCGGGCTGCACGATCCTGCACATCTCGCGCACGACGTCCGAGGGTGCGGCCACCGAGTGAAGCACCATGTGGGCGACGGCGGCGTCGACCTCGCCGTCCGCGAGCGGCAGGTGCTCGGCGTCGCCGCGGCGGAGCTCTACGTTCTCCACGCCGTCCCGGTCGAGCTTGGCGCGCGCGGCGTCGAGCATGCGCGACGAATTGTCGACACCGACCACCGAGAGGCCGAGGCGCGCCAGCTCCACAGCGAGCACCCCGGTTCCGGTGCCGATGTCGGCAACGCGCAGGCTCGGCGGCACGAGCCGGCCGATGGCGCGCGCGCGCAGCGCGTCGTCGTTGAACACCTTGCGCAGGGCGTCCCACTCGGGCCCAATCGCGTCGAAGAAGCTGCGCGATCGCTCGCGGCGGGACGCGATCACCCGCTCGAGGGCGGTGGTGTCGCGCAGCGCGGCCGAGTCGCCACGGAGGTTCCGCGCCACCAGCGCCCACGCCTCGCGCCAGGCGCCCTCGGCGGGCAGCGAGAAGCGGTAGAACACGTAGGTCCCATCCCGCCGGTCCTGGAGGAGCCCCGCCTCGCGCAGGATGGCCAGGTGGCGGGAGACACGCGACTGAGCCATGCCGAGGACTTCCATCAGCTCCTGCACGGCGAGTTCCTCGGCGGCGAGGAGCCGCAGGATGCGGACCCGGGTCGGGTCTGACAGGGTCTTGAAGACCCGCTGGAGCGCTTCTCCTGCGCCAGCCATGCTCGCAAGGCTAGCCGAGTCGGCCCGCTAGCGGATGCGCGGGTTGCCGAGGGGGCCGGTGAGCCGAACGGTGCCGGTGCCGCTGCGCGAGAGGCGCACGCCCACAGCCTGGAGCGCGCTGCGCGCGCCGGCGCCGCGCACCTCGAGCTGGATGAGCAGGTCCAGTGGGGCCTGGCTCGGGTTGCGGCCGCGCGCGTGGCCGATGCTCCCCTCGATCTTGGCGTCGAGCATCGGTCCGGCCAGCTCGAGCCGGTCCACGAAGACGTACTTCTCGCCGCCGAAGCGGAGATTGCCGCTCAGCGTCTCGAACGGGATCGCCACGGGCGAGTTGGGGATCAGGACCGATCCCGCCCGGGCGTCCACGAGCAGCGTGCCATACGGGCCGTCCGGCTCGAGGACCAGGTTGGCCTCCACGTCCACCGTCCCGTCGATGTGGCCGCCGCCGAGATCGCCCAGGGGAAGTGCGCCGAGGTCGACGCCCCGGAGCACGCCGTCGAAGCCGGGCTGCCCGCCCACGGTCACGGCCCCGGAGATCGAGCCGCTCGCACCCTCGGCGTCCACGTACACCGAGGGCTCCCCGCGGAACCAGCTGATCGACCAGGCCGGGCGCAGGCGCACCCGGTCGAAGCGCACCGGCGCGCGCGCGAGGGGGGTGGCCACGACGCCGTGGGCCTCGAGGCCGGGGCCCAGCAGCCCC
Source organism: Pseudomonadota bacterium (assembly GCA_027295775.1). GTDB lineage: Bacteria > Myxococcota_A > UBA9160 > UBA9160 > UBA4427 > JAPUKG01. The sequence continues at coordinate 433 of JAPUKG010000003.1, read as the reverse complement.
ACGTGCGGTCCGATGTCGGCGATTTCGACGCGCACGTCGGTGGCGGCCTCGAGCTGGGTCGCCAGCTGCATCGCCAGCCGCTCGTACGGGAAGCCCAGGTAGATGAAGAAGAGCGTCAGTATCACCCCCGCGATCGGCATGCCGATCGCGACGACGCCGCGCGGGAGGGGCTCGGTGGCCCGGGTGAGCAGATCTGCCATCGGTTTAGACCGGATCGAACGACGAGACCGTGAAGGTGACGTCGAGGAGCTCGCCGTCGTCGCCGCGGCTCTTGTTGCTCTTGATGCGCAGGCTCTTGATCGAGAGCGGGCGCTCGGCGGCCTCCAGGTTGTGCAGGTAGTTGACCGTCTGGGTGAGGGTGACGTTGCGCAGCGAGACCTCCATCTTGGTCTCGCGATAGCGATCGCTGTCGGGGGTCTCGCGCTCCTCCATC
>JAPUKG010000299.1 GCA_027295775.1 Pseudomonadota bacterium | reverse complement strand
GAGACCGGGCGTGAACGGAAGCTCGGGGCGGAGCTGATACGTGCCCCGGCAGAGCATCGAGTCCCCGAAGTTCAGCGCCGCCGCACCCACGCGGATGCGCACCTGACCGGGGCCCGGCTCCGGGACGGGAATCTCCTCGAGGTGCAGAACGTCCCGCGGGGCGCCATGCCGCTGAATGCGCAGCGCGGTGTGGAGGTCGGCCACGGCTCCCCATGGTCCGGGTCCCGGCTTCAAAGTCAATCCATCCGGGCTGTGTCAAGAGGGGCCTGTGTGAAGCGGTTCACAGCGCGGCTCCGGCCGCTCCGCCACTTTCCGCTCTGTCCGGGGGGACGCCCAATAGCTGGAGACTGGCCGAATGGATTGCGCACTCGCTCTACCCGCACCGCGGAGCACCTTGCTCGACAGCCTTCGCGAGTTCCAGTGGGAGATCCTGGTTCCCGCCCTCACCGAATCCATTCGCCTGCTCCGGTCCGGCCGCTTCGACGAGCTCACCGGCGACCACATCGACGCGGTGGCCAACTACCAGTCGATCGAGCTGGGCGACGAGGCGTTCTTCGAGCGCGCGTTCACGCCCGGCAAGGAGGCGGCGGCCAGCCTGGCCTTCGCGCAGCTCCTCGGTCGCGAGACCGTGCTCGACGATCTCGAGCGGCTGCACGACTCGCTCGGCAGCGAGGTTCCGTCGCTTCCGTAGAACGGTCCTCGACTGACGGCAACACCGGCGCTGCGGTAGCCTGTTCCCGCGCGCCCGCACAACCCCAGCCGCGGAGACGTCCCGTGCCCGAACCCTTCGAGTTCAACCCCCTCGATCCCCAGGTCCGCCGCCATCCCTATGCGCTCTACGAGCGCGGGCGCCGCGAGTTCCCGGTCTTCCGCCACGAGGGCCTGCCGATCCCCGTCCATTCGGTCTTCCGCTACGAGGACACCCAGGCCATCCTGCGCGACGCGGAGACCTGGTCAAACGAGTTCGGCGGGGGGATCGAGGCCGACGAGATCGGCGACGAGGCACCGCCCAGCATGATCGGCACGGACGCGCCGCGCCACACGCGACTGCGCAGCCTGGTCAACAAGGCCTTCACTCCGCGCATCGTGCAGCGCCTCGAGCCGCGCATGGCGGCGATCGCGGGCGAGCTCCTGGATGAGGCGCTCGAGGCCGAAGAGGTCGACCTGGTCCAGGCGTTCACCTATCCGCTGCCGGTGGTGGTGATCGCCGAGATCATCGGCGTCCCCTCCAGCGACCGCGAGATGTTCAAGGGCTGGTCCGACCGGGCCATCGCCAATCTGGGCCTCGCCTTCTTCGCCGGTCCCGATCCCGACAGGATCAGGCGACAGCGCGACCTGTTCGCCGAGATGCGCAGCTACTTCGCGGCCCTGGCCGACGAGCGCCGAAAGCAGCCGCAAGAGGATCTCCTCACCGGGCTCGTCGAGGCCGAGCACGAGGGCTCGCGCCTGAGCCACGACGAGATGGTGAGCATGCTGGTGCTCCTGCTGGTGGCCGGCAACGAGACGACGACGACCCTGATCGGGAACGCAGCGCTCGCGCTCCACGACCATCCGGACGAGCAGAAGCGCCTGCGCGACGACCCGGGCCTGATGCCCCGCGCCATCGACGAGGTGCTGCGCTTCTCGTCGCCAGTGCAGTTCGACCCCCGGCGCGCGACCCGCAACGTCGAGCTCCACGGCGTCGAGATCCAGAAGGACGAGATGGTTCTCACCTGGATCGGCTCGGCGAACCGCGACGAGACCGTCTTCGACCGACCCGACGTCTTCGACGTGGGACGCGAGAAGAATCCGCACCTCGCCTTCGGCTTCGGCTCGCACTATTGCCTGGGACACAACCTGGCGCGACTGGAGGCGCAGGTCGCCATCCAGACGCTCCTCGAGCGGACGGCGCGTTTCGAGCGCACCGACGACGACGAGCTGCCGCTCCACTCCAGCCCGGTCTTCCGCGCGGCGTCCCGCATCCCCGTTCGCCTCTACCCGAAGTGAGCCGGTGACGCCCCGGGAGATCGCCGACCACATCGAGATCGGCCAGGTCATCCAGCGCTACGGCCGGGCGCTGGACACCGCGGACTACGAGCTCCTGCGCACGGTCTTCGCCCCCGACGCCACGCTCCGCTACGAGATGGAGGGCCGCGGCACCGAGGGAAATCTCGAAAAGTGGATGGAGCTCTGGCGCACCTTCCTGGTCCCCTTCTTCTGGACCAGTCACCAGTTCAGTCCTCCTCTGATCGAGCTCGACGGCGACCGGGCGCGCGCCAGCTGCCGACTGATCGCCAGCCACGTCCAGATCCGGCTCGACGATAGCCGGAACCTGTGGACCGTGTACGGCGACTACGAGGATCAGCTCGCGCGCCTGGAAGAGGGCTGGCGGATCCAGCAGCGCCTCTTCCACGGCGTCCACACCGAGGGCGAACTCCTGCCCGCGGACGCGGTCAAGTCGCTTCGGGAGCGGCCGCCAGCACCCGCCTGAAGCCGGGCCCTTCGGGCGACACCGGCAAGATTCGCTGCAGGGCATCCTCGGCTTCGCCGCGCTGGTGCAGCTCGACCTCGGGCCCGACTCCCCGTCGTACGACGATCTGGAAAAAATCAAACGCGGCGTGAGCGAGCTCATTGGGTTCGCGTGCGGGCCCCGGAACTCCAGATGTGCAACTGCTCGCCGAAGTTCCCGATCCACGTGGCGAGTGTCCGCCGTGACGATGATGACCAAGTGCCCTGGGAGATTCTGCTCCGCGTTCCCCTCCACCACCGTTAGCATGGTGCCATTGGCTGGAGAGCGAGCATGAGGAACCGAGCAAGATGGCTCGGAACGCTGGCGGCGGTGGTGCTGGCGCGCGGGAAGTCCCACGCCCTGGCCTTCGCCCTCCTCCTACCCGGCCCGTCCGCAGCAGCCCTGCGGGCCATCGAGCTCTCCCCGGATACGACGATCGCCATCGGAGGGGAGGTGCTCGGCCCCGAGGAGGTCGGGGAGGACGACCTGGCCGGCACCGTCGTCTTCACGGGCGTGGGCGTCGCCCTGCCGGCTGGCACCAACGTGACCGCCTTCGGCACCACGGCCGGGGGCGATTTGCTGTTCAGCACCGACGTCACGGTGAACCTGGGCGGCGTGGTGGCCCGCCCCGGCGACGTGGTGCTGGTGAGCGGCGGGGTGCCGAGCCTCGCGTTCGACGCGGCGGACAACGGACTGCCGGCGGGCGTGCAGGTGGACGCGGTCGCCGAGGCAGCGGATGGGAGCCTGCTGGTCTCGTTCGACGTGACCGTCGCCCTCGACGGCACGACGTTCGGAGACGAGGACATTGTACGCCTGGACATCGGATCCGGCCTTGCGAGCCTCGAGTTCGACGGCTCGGCCGAGGGCGTTGCCGACGGGCTCGACCTCGACGCAGCGGACGAGCTCGCGAGCGGGAACCTGCTGATCTCGTTCGACGGCTCGGGTGAGCTGGGCGGCGTGAACTTCGACGACGAAGACCTGCTCGAGTTCGACCCGGTCGAAGCGACCTTCGCGATGGTCTACGACGGCTCCGTCGAGCACGCCAACTGGGCGGCGAGCGACCTCGACGCCGCCGACGCCAGCGACTGCGTCTTCTTCGACACCGTGTGCGACGGTGTGATCAACATCCTCGACGTGCAGCGGGTGCTCAACATCTTCGGAGCGTCCGCGGGGGATCCCGACTTCAACCTGGAGCTCGATCTGGTTGCCGACGGCACGATCAACATCCTCGACGTCCAGACCGTCTTGAACCACTTCGGCGAGCAGGCTCCCTTCGGAGTCAGCGCGGCCGCTGCCGCGAGCCGGATGACCTGCGGGCTCGGCGTGGAGCTGGCCCTCCTGGCCCCGTTGCTGGCAGCCCGACGGCGCAGTATCCGGGCGAGAGGGCGGATGCGAGAAGGCTGGAGCCGAAGCGCGGACTCGAACGCTCAGCCCGTCTCGTAGAGGAAGACGCCATCGGGACCGGAGCTTCGCTCGGCCTTGCCCGCGTGGAGCAGGTGCTCCAGGTGGGCAAAGGTCTCGCTCTCCGCCATCGATCCCCAGCTTCGCGGATGGAAGAGCTTCTGGGAGAAGGCCTCCACGGTCGAGGGCCCGAGCGCGCGGCCGATGCCCTTCACCTTCTCGAGGCGCTCGTCGTGGTGGCGCTTGATCGCCTCGGCGCGCTCCTTGAGATCCGAGAAGGGATGACCGTGCGCGGGCAGGACCTGCTTCACGTCCGGAGTCGCGGCCACCAGGTCCAGGGACTCGAAGAAGGAGTCGAGCGGATCTGGCGCGTGGGTGAGCCCGGAAATGTGGGGCGTGATGCTGGGCAGCACGTGGTCGCCCGCCAGGAAGATCTTCTCTTCCGGATCGTGCAGGCAAATGTGGTCCTCGGTGTGCCCGGGCGTGTGCATCACGAAGAACTCGCGGCCCGCCAGGCGCAGCACGTCGCCGTGGGAGACGAGCTTGTTGATCTCGGGAACGAAGGCACCCCCGAAGAAGCGAGCCGCTCGCCACTTGAGGCGGACGCGCAGCGGCGGCCGCGGGCTCTTCCCGCCCCACGGCGTGGTTCCACTCCACTTGCGCATGGCATTCGACTGAGCCTTGCGCGCACCTTCGTCCGACGCCGCATCTCCGCCGCCGTCGCCGTCTCGCTGGGCCGCCAGATCGTCGACGGAGACCTCGGCCGCGTCGTCGGCGCCGGGTCCCAGCGGGCCGAAGCGAAAGCTGCGGTGCGCGACCACCTTGGCGCCGGCCTCGCGGGCCAGGCGGGCGGCGCCACCGAAGTGGTCCGGGTGCGAGTGCGTCACGACCACCGTGTGCACGTCCTTCACCTTCAGGTCCGCCTGCCGCAGCCGGTCCACGATCGCTTTCCAGGTGGCGGGCCCGGGCATGCCGGGGTCCACCACCGCGGCGCCCTCGTCGTCGAGGAGCGCGTACATGTTCACGTGGCCGAGCCCGGGCATCCGGATCGGCAGCTCCATCCGCAGTATGCCGGGGCCGACCTCGCTGATCTCCCGGCGCGCGCTCTCTTGTTCCTGTCGTCGGGCCATGTCTCGACGCTAGTCGATCGGTGAGTCGATCGCTAAGATCGTGCGCATTGATGCTGACCTTCGTCGTCCTGACCGTCGTCGCCACCGTCGGACTGGCGTCGAGCATCGCGGCGGCGTGAAGTCGCGCGAGCTGCCGCAGGAGGGACGTGACGTGGCCCTCTGGAGACAGCTTCTCTCCATCGGCATCCTGCCCTTCACCGTGACGGTGCTCGTGCCGGGGTGGATCGCCGGACCCGTCTCCATCGGCTGGGGACTGGACGGACCGCTCGTGCTGATTCCGCCCCTGGTCGGCACGGCGCTCGTCGCCACCGGGCTCACGCTGATGGCCCGAACGATCTCCCTCTTTCACCGAGTCGGGAAGGGCACCCTCGCGCCCTGGGACGAGACCCGAAACCTGGTGGTGGAGGGCAGCTACCGCCACGTGCGCAATCCCATGATCAGCGGGGTCTTCTCGATCCTGCTCGGCGAGGCGATCCTGCTCGGCTCCTTCCCGATCTTCGTGTGGTTGCTGGCGTTCGTGGCCGGCAGCGCCCTGTACATTCCCCTCTCTGAAGAGCCCCGCCTCGAGCGCCGCTTCGGCGAGCCCTACCTTCTCTACAAGCACCACGTGCCCCGCTGGATCCCGCACCGCACGCCCTGGGACCAGCTCACGCCCAAGAGCTAGTCGAAGGTGAAGTGCGCGATGGCTTCGAGGCCGGCTGTGTCGACGACCGTGACCCGGCTCCGCTCGACGGCGACCAGACCCTGGGCGGCCCAGCTGCGGAGCTGCTTGTTGATGCTCTCGCGGCTGGTGCCCACCATGTCGCCGAGCTCCTGCTGCTGGAGCCGGAGGTCGATCAGGGTGCCCTCCGGCGTCTGCTTCCCGTAGGACTGGGCCAGCGCCAAGAGCTTCTTGGCCAGCCGGGTGGGCAGGGTGAGCAGCATGGCATCCTCGGTCGTCTCGGTGAGTCGCCGCACGCGGCCCGCCAGCAGCTCGGCCAGGTGGATCGCCACCTTCGGGTAACGGGCCAGGAAGGGCAGGAAGTCGCGCCGATCGAGGGTCAGGAGCTCGCTGGGCTCGACGGCGGTGATGGTGGCCGAGCGCGGATTCTGGTCCAGCAGAGCGATCTCCCCGATCACCTCCCCGGGATCGCTGAACCCGAAGACGACCTCCTTGCCGTCCTTCCCAGCCGCGTGGACCTTGAGCCGTCCCTCGATCACCCCGTAGAGCTGGTTGCCGGGCTCTCCCTTGTGGATGAGCACCTCCTTGGGCTTCAGGCGGCGGGTCGAGGTGACCTCGAGCAGCCGGTCCAAGGCCTCGTCGTCCAGATCCGAGAAGATCGAGACGTTGGCCAGAACCTTGCGCCGCTCGACGCGGCGGTCGCCCGTCTGCTCGGGCCCCGGTGTCACCCCCGCAGGATACCCCTCCGTGTGAAGTACTTCACAGTGCGGGCCTCGCCGCAGCTCTAGGCTGCTCATGGGTCCCGCCTTCGGCAATCTGGAGCTCCAATGCTGTGCGCGTCCTGTGGTGCGGAAAGCGCGCCGAAGCACAAGTTCTGCCACGAGTGCGGCGCCCTGCTCGCCCCCGCTGGAGGGAAGCCGCAGCGGAACCCCCAGGAGTACACGCCGCTCCAGCTGGCCGACAAGATCCTGACCTTCCGCTCGGCGCTCAAGGGCGAGCAGAGATGCGTGACCGCGCTGGTCGCGGACGTCCAGGGGTCCCTCCGACTGTCGGAGCGGGTCGGTGCAGACGATGTCGCGGACATCCTCGATCGCACCTTCCAGATCCTCTCCGACGGTGTGTACCGCTTCGAGGGCGCCATCGACCGGTTCAGCGGCTTCAGCGGTAGCGGGATCCTGGCCTTCTTCGGGGCGCCCCTGGTGAACGACGATCACGCCCACCGTGCCTGCCGCGCGGCCCTCTGCCTGTCGGGCGAGCTGCGCGCCTACGGGTGCGAGCTGCGCCGGACCCGCGGGCTCGACTTCGCCGTGCGGATCGGGCTCCACTCGGGGGAGATCCGGGTGGACGAGGTCGGCGACGACCTCCGCATGACCTACACGGCCCCCGAAGGGTGGGTCGGGTTGGCCGAGCACATCCAGCAGGCCACCGAGAGCGGCTCCATCTACCTGTCCCAGGACACGGCACAGCTGGTGAAGAGATGCTTCCCGCTGCGGGCCCTCGGCCCGTTCGCGCTCGGGGACGCCCGGGGCCCCGTCCAGCTCCACGAGCTGGGCCTTCGCGGCGCCGAATCCTGAGAAAATCGACCCATCACCCCGAAAAAACCCTGCCCGAGTGAACTAGTTCATAGTTCGCCGCCCCCGCCTCCCCGATCTTCCGGTTCAAGAGGTAGACGACACCTCGCACATCTCCGAGGGGAAAGGATCTGGCCATGGCGGCCCTGTATGGAATCGTGGCAACGGTCACCACCCTGATCGTCGCGCTCTCCGCATTGCTCGCGGCCTACTGACGCTGTTGCGAGCCTCTCCATCGGGAGAGACCTGCTCGCTGAATCGCCACGCCATCGTGAATCGACACGCCATCGTGATTGGAGGGAGCCTGGCCGGCCTGTGCGCTGCCCGGGCTCTCTCCCGCTTCTTCGAACACGTCACGGTGCTGGAGCGCGACGCCCTTCCCGTCGACACCCGCTGCCGCCGCGGTGTCCCCCAGGCCCGGCACGTCCACGCACTGCTGGCCCGCGGGCGGACCGAGCTGGAGCAGCTGCTGCCCGGATTCACCGCGCGCTTGCGCGAGGCGGGTGCGCTCGAGCACGACATGGCGCGCGACTTCGCCGTGCTCCGCCCCTACGGCTGGGCGCCGCGGGAGGAGAGCGGTATCCCCTCGCTGTTCGCCAGCCGCGAGCTGGTCGAAGCCACGGTGCGCGGCATGCTGGCCGAGCACTCGAACGTCTCGTTCGAGGACCGGAGCGATGTGGCCGGCCTGCGCGTCGACCCCTACGGCTCGGGCCGGATCACGGGCGTGGTGCTGGAGAACGGCGCGCGCGACGTCTTCGCCGACCTGGTCGTGGACGCCAGCGGCGCCCGGAGTCCGGCGCCCCGCTGGCTCCGGGAGGCGGGCCTCGCTGTGCCCGAAGAGACCCGCGTCGACTCGTTCTGCAGCTACAGCACCCGCTGGTACGAGGCACCACCGCCGGAGGAGCGGCCCGATGGCTGGTGGTGGAAGGGAATCTGGATCGATCCGCGTCCGGGCTGCGAGAAGCGCGCAGCCGTGCTCTTCCCCGCGGAGGGCGGGCGCTGGATCGTCACATTGGTTGGACTGGCGCGGATGCCCCCGCCAACCACGGAGGCGGGCTTCGCGGAAGCCCTGGGAAGGCTGCCGTCACCGCTCATTGCGCAGGCGGTGGATCTCGCGAAGCCCGTCTCCCCCGTCTACGGCAGCCGCTCGACCGTGAACCGGCTGCGTCACTACGAGCGGGTGCGCTGGCCGCTCCAGGGCTTCCTGGCCCTGGGCGATGCGGTCTGCTCGTTCAACCCGCTGTACGGGCAGGGCATGACCGCAGCCGCGGTCTGCGCCCGCATCCTGGAGCGGCAGCTCGAGCTTCTCGCGCCGGGGCACCCCGAGCTGTCTGTTCGCTTCTTCCAGGCCCAGTCGGATTTCATGAGCGGACCGTGGCGCCTCGCCACGTCCGCCGACTTCCGCTTCGCGGAGACCGAGGGACAACGGCCCGCCTTCTCGGAGTGGAGGACTCGCTACATGGACGCCTTGATCGCTGCGTCCGGCGACGACCCCGCCCTCCGCGCAGTGATCGCCGAGGTCGTCCACATGCTGTGCCCGCCGGAACGACTGTTCGCCGCCGACGTCGTTGTGCGCGTCCTCCGGCAGCACATGCGCCGCCGCCTCGGTGGCATGCCGCCCTTCGCGGCGGCAGCGGCGGCGGCGCCTCGTCTGGCTGCGCGTTGACCGACGGAGGTTGACCGCAACCCGACGCTGTCAGTAAAAGGAGGGATGGGATCCCAGAAGCTGGCCGCGAGCGCGGAGGCGTGAGATAGAATGCGGGCTCCATGCGCTCGCTGACCCGGCTGCTCGTCCTGCTCGCATCGACCGCAACCGTCTCTTGCATCTCGATCCCTCCCGGCGATCCCTGGCAGCCGGCCCCGTGGATGCCGGAGCAGGGCATCTCCGCGCACCGCGGCGCGCGGGAGACGCATCCCGAAAACACGCTCGTCGCCTTCGAGGAAGCGATCCGGCTGGGCGTCGCGCAGATCGAGTTCGACGTGCGCGCGACGGCCGACGGTCAGCTGATCCTGATGCACGATGCGACCGTCGATCGGACCACGGACGGCAGCGGCTTCGTGCACAAGCTCACGCTGGCGCAGATCAAGGCCCTCGATGCCGGGAGCTGGAAGGACGAGCAGTTCGCCGGAGAGCGGGTGCCGACCCTGGTCGAGGCACTCGACATGATGCCGAGCGACATCTGGCTCAACGTGCACCTGAAGGGCGACCCGGAGCTGGCCGCGAGCGTGGCCAGCACCGTCGTGGCGGAGCACCTGCTCGAGCAGGCGATGCTGGCGGTGGACGGGCCGTCGGCGGAGGCAGCGCGTGCGGTTCACCCGGACATCCTCATCTGCGACATGGACCGGAAGCTCACCCGCTGGTCCTATCTGAGGCACGCGATCCGAACCGACGCCAACTTCCTCCAGTACCACTGGAGCCGCGGGCGCCCCTCGACGCGGTACGTGTCGAAGGCGCACGAGGCGGGTCTCCGGGTCAACTACTGCTGCGCCGACGCGAACGACCTCGACGATCTCTTCGATCGGGGCGTGAACTTCCCACTTGCGGACGAGATTCCCGAGCTCTCGCCGTAGGGCGTGGGCTACCCTGATCCCGCCCCGGACCCCGAACCCTACAGGAGACCCCCCGTGAGCTACGACCCCTTCGCCCGTGGCGAGCACCCCGTCGGTGTGCGCAGCGTCGACCTGAAAGACCCCGCCCGCGACCGGCTGCTCCCCCTCGAGCTCTGGTATCCCGCCGCGGAGGAGCACCGCGGCCAGGATCTCTCGGACGAGACGCGCGACCACTACAAGTGGATGGCAGCCGCACCCGAGGCGACCCAGGACGCGGTGCGCGACGCCGCGCCGCGCGGGCCCCGGAATGGGCGCTTCCCGCTCGTCGTGTTCTCCCACGGCTGGGGCGGCCACCGCCGGCAGACGACCCACTTCTGTATCCACCTGGCCAGTCACGGCTACGTGGTGGCATCGCCCGACCACACGGGCAATACCATGGTCGACACCATGGAGCTGTTCATGAAGGTGCAGGCGGGCGGGGCGCTCCCGGATGCGCAGGAGCTCATGGGCGGCTTCATCGCCAACCGGCCGGCGGACGCGAGCTTCGTGATCGACCAGGCCTTCGCGGGCGGACTGGGCGCCGGTGCCGAGTCCATCGACGCGGACGCCATCGGCATGACCGGCCACAGCTTCGGCGGCTGGACCACCCTGACCACGACCGGACGCGACCCCCGCATCCGCGCCGCCCTGCCCCTGGCACCGGCCGGCGGAGAGACGCCGCTGATCCGGGACCTGAACCCGCTCGCCGACGCTCTCGACCTCGACTGGAAACGCGACGTCCCCACTCTCTATCTGGTGGCGGAGTTCGACAACCTGCTCCCGCTCGAGGGCATGCACGACCTGGTCAAACGCACCCGCGGGCCCGCGAAGATGGTGGTGCTGCTGAACTCGGATCACATGCACTTCTGCGACCGGGTGGAGGAGACCCACGAGATGTTCCGGGTGATGGGAGGGATGATCAGCGGCGGAATGGAGGGCGCGCCCGATTTCGGCTCGATCCTCGAGAAGCTGAAGCCGGCCTCCGAGCTCTGCCCGGGCGAGGCGGCCTACGCGTTCCTCCAGGGACTGGGATTGGCGCACATGGACGCTCATCTCCGCGGAAACGGGGAGGCGGCGGCGATCCTGGAGGGCGACGTGGAGGCCCTCCTGCGCGAGCGGAGCGTCGCGGTGAAGGTGGCCTGAGCCGTGGCGCTCGAGGGCTTCGAGGCGACCGAGTTCAGCCACGACGGCGCAGCCCGCACGGTCTACCGCCGGGGCAGCGGGCCGGGGGTGGTGGTGATGCACGAGATCCCGGGCATCACCCCCGAGGTCGCGCGCTTCGCCCGGATCGTGGCCGACGACGGCTTTACCGTGTACCTGCCCCACCTGTTCGGAACGCCGAACAAGCCCCTCTCGGTCGGCTACATGCTGGGCCAGATGGCCCGGGCCTGCATCAGCCGCGAGTTCTCGGTGCTGGCCCGGGGCGAGTCGAGCCCGATCACCGACTGGCTGCGGGCGCTCTGCCGTCGGGCCCACGCGGAGTGCGGCGGTCCCGGGGTCGGCGCCATCGGCATGTGCCTGACCGGGAACTTCGCGCTCTCGCTCATGGTGGACGAGGCCGTGATGGCGCCCGTGCTGAGCCAGCCCTCCCTGCCCTTTCCGCTCAGCAAGTCCCACAAGCGCGCCCTCCATCTCTCCGAGGCCGATCTCGAGGTGGTGAAGAAGCGCGCCCGCCAGGGCTGCGGCGTCCTGGGGATGCGCTTCACCGGTGACCCCAACTGCCCCCCGGAGCGATTCGAGCGCCTTCGGGAGGAGCTGGGCGACGGCTTCGAGGGGATCGAGATCGACTCGAATCAGATCGAGACCCGGGGGATCGGCCCGGCCCACTCGGTGGTGACCACCGAGCTGGTGGACGAGGCCGGACATCCCACGCGCCAGGCGCTCGACCGGGTGCTGGCGCTGTTTCGCGAGCGACTCAAGCCCGGGGCCTAGTTTTCGGCGCTACACTGACGGCCGATGCCGCGCATCGAGCTCATCTCGCGGCGCAAAGCCGGACCCGAGCTGCGTCGCGCCTACGACCGGCTGATGAAGCTCTGGGGCACTTCCGTGACGCCGCCCCTTGCCGCCCAGATCGTGCAGTGCTTCTGCCACCGCCCCGCCACCGTCTTGAACGTGGGCCGGGGCTACCACTACGTGGGCTGGGGCGGCGAGCTCCCGCGCACCGTGCGCGAGACCATGGCGGTGCTCGTCTCGCGCGAGAACGAGTGCTTCTACTGAATCACGTCGCACCAGGCTTTCCTGCAGGCTGCGGGAATGGATGCCCGGCGGGCGGTTCGCTTCGCGGAGGGAGAGCTCCGGGAGGAAGACCTCGACCGGGGCGAGCTGGCCATGGCCGAGCTGGTGCACAAGAGCGTCGTGGCGCCCGCGCGGCTCGAGCCGAAGCACCTCGACC